>CAZUER010000057.1:0-23582 GCA_964619345.1 uncultured Desulfohalobiaceae bacterium | reverse complement strand
TTGAAAGTCAAGCTCAATGTTGTGGCCCTCAAGGGAGTGAATGACCAAGAACTCTCTGAATTCATACGCTTGGCCCTGGATCACCCGTTGGATATTCGGTTCATCGAGTTTATGCCTGTTGGTCATTGTACTGCCTGGAGCAAGAACTATTATTGGCCAGCCGAAGATATCCTCCAAGCAACCAAGGCTATCACTCCGGTGGAACCGGATAGAGTCCGGACGGAACACAGTGGCCCGGCCAGGATGTACAAACTGCCTGAAGGCAAGGGCCGTTTGGGACTTATTTCTCCTATGTCTGATCATTTTTGCAGTCGTTGCAACCGGTTTCGAATTACCCCGGACGGACGCTTGCGGACCTGTCTTTTTTCTGATCGCGAGTATACCTTGCGCCCCCTGCTTCGGTCTCCCAAGTTGGGTTTGGAATCGGTCCTGCGGGTCCTTCAGGCGGCTGGACGAAAAAAGCCCATAGGTTCGAAGATCCTGGAAGGGTATGGGGGATCGAGTCAAGGGCTGTGTGAACGGGATATGAATGCCATTGGAGGGTAGGCCGGGTTCATGGAAACCAAGCAGGACCAAACCAAGGAATTGGAATTTCAAGATCCGGAGCTGGCCAGGGAACTTTTTGGGCCCCAGGAAAGGAATCTGGATCTTTTGGCCTCTACTCTTCAGGTTCAGGTTCACACCCGGGGGACCCGGGCCGTTGTTTCCGGATCGGATGAAGGCAGTGTGCAGACCGCAGCCCGTTTTTTGGTTCAAATATATGAGCTGTTGCGCTCCGGTCACCGTTTGATGGCTCATGACTTTGAGGCCGGTTTGCGTTTCGTCAGTCAAAATCCGCAGGCCGATGTGCGTAAGCTGTTTTCAGAGCAACACTTTGCCGTATCACCTAAAAAGACCATCACTCCCCGTTCTGCAACCCAAAGTGAATATCTGCAGGCCATTCGCAGCCAAGAGCTGGTCTTTGGGATTGGTCCGGCCGGAACCGGAAAAACCTATTTGGCTGTGGCCATGGCTGTGGCCAACCTCCTGGAAGGGAAGGTGGAGCGCCTCATTTTGACCAGGCCGGCTTTGGAAGCCGGGGAGAAGCTAGGCTTTTTACCAGGGGATATGGCCGAAAAAATCAACCCCTATTTGCGTCCGTTGTATGACGCCCTGCACGAAATGCTCGATTTTCGGAGAGTCCAGGAGATGTTGGAAACCGGAGTCATTGAAGTGGCCCCCTTGGCCTTCATGCGTGGGCGTACTTTGAATAAGGCCTTTGTCATTTTAGATGAGGCCCAGAACACGACCCCGGAACAGATGAAGATGTTTTTGACCCGGATTGGATTTGGGTCCAAGGCCGTGGTTACCGGGGATATTACCCAGATCGATCTTCCTCCTCGCGTTATTTCCGGCCTCATTCAGGCCCAAGAGGTCTTGGCTCATATACCGGATATTCGCTTCGTCCAATTCAATGAAAAGGACGTTATGCGACACGAATTGGTGGGCAAGATCGTCCAGGCCTATGCCAGGCATGAGGGGGCCAAAGGTTCATCCTGATGGTTCGGGTCCAGATTCTTCCTCTCGTCCTTCCTTTGTTCCCTTTCTCCGGCCCTGAGCTCAAGTTCTTGGCAGAAGCAATTGTGCATACTTTCGGCTGGAAGAGTGAAGATATCGAGGTTTTGATAACTTCGGATCTGGAGATAGCCCGCATGAATCAGAAGTTCATGGACTTACCCGGACCGACGAATGTCCTCAGCTTTCCCTTGGAGATGGGCCAGGCTATGGACATCAGTGGAAGCATAGCCCTTTCCGCTCATGCCCTGCAGCGGGAAGCGGACCTGTACGCCCAATATCCAGCTGAATATTGTCTCCGCCTGATTGTGCATGGCCTCCTTCATCTGGCCGGAAAAGAACACGGACTGGAAATGGAGACTATGACTGAATCCGGAGTTGATGCGGCCGTGAGGGCATTGGAAAGCGGTTCTTTTGGCTGAGATCCTTGCCGGGATGAGGGTTTACAAAATAAGCAGAGCGCATATACTCAGCCTCTTTCCAGGCCGTGTTTGTATATTCGATATGTCGAGGATTGTATTGGAGATGGCCTCATGCCGAACCATGTATTGACCTTATTGGACATTCCGTCCGCTGAACTCGGGACCCTTATTTCCCGCGGCCAGGAGATGAAGGCCAATAGAGCCGTATCCAGCATTTTAGAAAACAAGACCCTGGTTATGGTCTTTGAGAAGTCTTCCACCCGCACCCGGGTTTCCTTCGAGATAGCCATAAACGAACTGGGCGGAACCTCCCTGTTCATGACTCCGGCCGAGTCACAGCTTGGCCGCAGTGAGCCGTTAAAGGATACGGCCCGTTGTTTGTCCAGATACGGGCATGGGATGATCGTGCGTACATTTGCCCAGACCAACTTGCTGGAACTGACCAGATTCGCACAAGTTCCGGTTATCAATGCCTTGTCCGATCTCTATCATCCATGTCAGGTCTTAAGTGATTTAATGACCATTTCCGAGTGGAGCTCCGGCTTTTCCGGATTAACTATATGCTGGATCGGGGACGGGAACAATATGGCCCATTCCTGGATCAATGCAGCCAGACTACTCCCTTTTCGATTACGTATGGCCACCCCACAAGGGTTTGGGCCCCAGGAAAAGGTTGTTCAAGAGGCTATACAAGCCGGGGCGGATATTGCCCTGGGGCACGATCCGGAGGCCGCAGTGCGGGAGGCCGATTTCATCAATACCGACGCATGGTATTCCATGGGCCAGGAAGAAGAAGAAGTCAAGCGGGCCAAAGCCTTTGCCCCCTTTCAAGTCAATAGTGCTCTCCTGGAGAAAGCTCCATCCGGGGCCCGGGTTCTGCATTGTCTGCCCGCTCACAGGGGCCAGGAAATTACTGAACAGGTGCTGGAATCGGACCGCAGCTTGGTGTGGAATCAGGCGGAAAATCGATTGCATATGCAAAAGGCCCTTCTGGAGTGGATCTATTCATGATTTTGCGCACTGGGTGCGCAAAATCATATTTTTATAAATTTTTGATTCAGAAGTGAGAACTTGTATGTCCAAGATTGAGAAAGTTGTCCTGGCCTATTCCGGTGGATTGGATACCTCGGTGATTCTTAAGTGGATCCAAAAGACCTATGATTGTGAGGTTATTGCCCTGACTGCAGACCTGGGCCAGGAAGAAGAGCTCACTGGTTTGGAAGACAAGGCTCGAGCTACTGGGGCGAGTAAGGCCTTTATCTTGGATGTACAGGAGGAGTTCGCCCGGGACTTTGTCTTTCCCGCCCTGCGGGCCAATGCTGTGTACGAAGGTCGCTATCTGCTGGGGACCTCCTTGGCCAGACCCCTTATTTCCAAGCATATGGTGGAGGTGGCCCGGCAAGAAGGAGCCCAGGCTTTGGCCCATGGGGCTACGGGCAAGGGGAACGATCAGGTCAGGTTCGAATTGGCGGCCATGGGCTTGGCTCCAGATCTGAAGACCATCGCTCCCTGGAGGGAGTGGGACTTAAGGTCTCGAACCGATCTTATCGAGTTTGCCAAAAAAAATGGAATTCCGGTCCCTGTGACCCAAGAGAAGCCCTATAGCTGCGACCGCAATCTTTTGCACCTCAGTTTTGAAGGTGGGGAGTTGGAAGATCCCTGGCAAGAACCGGGCCCCGGCACGTATACCTTGACTGTGCCCCCGGAAAAGGCCCCGGATGAGCCTCAGGTCATCGAAATAGATTTTGAATCCGGCAACCCGGTGGCCGTTGATGGCAGGAGCTATACCCCGGCTGAGTTGATTCATGCCTTGAACCGAATAGCCGGAAAGCACGGCATTGGCCGGATAGATATGGTGGAAAACAGATTCGTGGGCATGAAGTCCAGGGGCATTTATGAGACGCCGGGAGGGACCGTTTTGCACTTGGCCCACAGGGACTTAGAAGGCATCTGTATGGACCGGGAAGCTATGCATGTAAGGGACAGCTTGATCCCCAAGTATGCACAAATGGTGTATAATGGTTTCTGGTATTCTCCGGAGCGGGAGTCTTTGCAGGCCATGGTCGACTCCTGTCAGGCCAAGGTAACCGGCACGGTCCGAATGAAGCTGTACAAAGGGCAAGCCTATCCCTTGGGACGCAAGTCACAATTCTCCCTGTACAATTCGGCCATGGCCACCTTTGAGGAGGACGACGTCTACGATCAGGCGGACGCGGCTGGTTTTATCCGTTTGCAGGGGCTTCGCCTGCTGGCCAGGCAACGCCAGGAGGACGGGAAACTATGACCAAGTCAGATATGTGGGGCGGCAGGTTCAAGGACTCCGTCCAAGATATGGTCTTGGAGTACACCGAATCCATCGATGTGGACCGCCATTTCGCTCGGCAGGACATCCGAGGTTCCAAGGCCCATGCAGTCATGCTCGGACGGCAGGGGATTATCACTGCCGAAGAGGCGGAGCTGATCGTTTCCGGACTGGATGCTATTGACCGGGAGCTGGAGGAGGGACGATTTGCCTGGTCCAGGGATTTGGAAGACGTGCACATGAATATCGAGTATCGTTTGACCGAACTCATAGGTCCGGCAGGTAAAAAACTGCATACCGGACGCAGCCGAAACGATCAGGTGGCCACGGCCTTTCGCCTCTTTGTTTCCGATCGCCTTCAGGAATGGACATCCGATCTCCTTGGCCTGGCCCGGGTGTTGATGGACAAGGCAGCCGGGCACATCCAGGTTATACTGCCCGGATATACGCACCTGCAACCGGCTCAGCCGGTAAGCCTGGCTCAACATCTTTTGGCCTACGCCCAGATGTTTCGCCGTGATGTGCAGCGACTTGAAGACTGCCAGAAAAGGGTCCAGGTCTCGCCCCTGGGAGCTGCGGCCCTGGCTGGAACCACGTACAATCTGGATCCGGAGTTTACAGCCCGGGAAATCGGTTTTCCAGCAGTGTTCGCCAACAGCATGGATGCAGTTTCAGATCGCGATTTTGTCCTGGAAGCTCTGTTCGCTGCTGGGTTGGTCATGACCCATTTGAGTAGGCTGTGTGAAGAATTTATCATCTGGGCCAATCCTAACTTTGGTTTTGTCCATCTACCGGACGGTTTTGCCACCGGTTCATCCATCATGCCCCAGAAGAAAAATCCGGATGTGGCTGAACTTATGCGGGGTAAGACCGGACGGGTCCTTGGCGATCTGGTTTCATTGTTTACCACCTTGAAGGCTTTGCCTTTAACGTATAATCGAGACCTGCAAGAGGACAAGCCTGGATTTCTGGATGCAGACCAAACGCTGAGTCTTTCCATACCCGTCATGGCCGAGATGATTCAGGCCTCCCGTTTTGATGAGCAGAGGATGTATCAGGCGGTGCGGGCCGGATATCTGAATGCCACTGAACTTGCCGACTATCTGGTGGCCAAGGGCCTGCCTTTTCGCCAGGCACATCAGGTTACCGGCCGGATTGTGGCCCGGGCCGAAGAGCAAGGCCTGGGATTGGAAGACCTTCCTTTGGGCCAAATGCAGGCTGAATCACAGCTTATCGGACAGGATGTCTATGCAATTTTGAGCTATGCAACAGCAGTGGCCAGGCGCAATTGCCATGGGGGGACAGGGCCCCAGGCTGTGGGCAGGCAGATAGAAGAGTTTCGAGATTGGCTTGGCGGGTATATACGGTAATGGGGTTGGCGGAAGCGTATAGGAGTCGAACCTACCGATGGGGGCGAACCCATCCACTGGATTTGAAGTCCAGGCGCCACACCGGTGACGAAACGCTTCCGCGCGCAGCAAATTTTTAGCAAATAATCGGATGAGAAGCAAGGAGCCCATGTCGGCCTGAACCGGTCTTTTGACTGACCGAAGGTCCGTAAGCCCCCGGCTCAGTTCAATACTCTACTCCAGTCCGGTCTGTTTCTCGGTATCCGAACTTTTGCAGAAGAGGGGGCCGAATGCTTACGTTTCTTGCTTGTCAAGGATACAGGCTTGCTTTATTTTTATTCCGTTCCCACCCAAGTCTGGACCAATTGGGTTGCAGCCTCTTGATTTTGGTAACTGAAAGGACATTCGACACACGGAGGACTTCTTTTGAATAACTTTTTGAAAAACTTGATTCTCTGGGCCACCATCTCCCTGGTTATGGTTGCCCTGTTTAATATGTTCAATACTCCACCGGCGCAGCAGAACAAGATTTCCTACACAGAGTTCCGTTCTTTGGTGGAAGATGGACAGGTAACAGAAGTTCAGATCCAGGGCCAGAAAGTGACCGGAACCACCGGGGACAATCAGCGTTTTTCCACCTATGCCCCTGAGGACCCCGACCTGGTCCAGACTTTGATGAACAAGAACGTGCAAGTAACGGCCAAACCCACCGATGATTCACCTTGGTACATCACTTTATTGGTCTCCTGGTTTCCCATGCTCCTGCTCATTGGGGTGTGGATATTCTTTATGCGTCAGATGCAAGGAGGAGGTGGCGGGGGCAAGGCCTTCTCCTTCGGGCGGTCCAAGGCCAAGATGTTTACCGAGGAAAACACCAAAGTCACTTTTGCCGATGTGGCCGGAGTGGACGAGGCCAAGGAAGAACTGACCGAAGTGGTAGAATTTTTGAGTAATCCCAAGAAGTTTACCCGGCTTGGTGGTCGGATCCCCAAAGGCGTCTTGCTGGTCGGTCCTCCGGGCACGGGGAAGACATTGCTTTCTCGAGCCGTGGCCGGAGAGGCAGGTGTTCCCTTTTTCTCTATTTCCGGTTCCGATTTTGTGGAGATGTTTGTAGGTGTGGGCGCTTCCCGGGTGCGGGACCTCTTTGTCCAAGGCAAAAAAAATGCTCCCTGTCTGATCTTTATCGACGAGCTCGATGCTGTGGGCCGGCAACGTGGAGCTGGTCTGGGTGGTGGTCACGATGAGCGAGAGCAGACTTTGAACCAACTTTTGGTGGAGATGGACGGTTTTGAGTCCAACGAAGGAGTGATTCTCATTGCGGCCACCAACCGACCGGATGTCCTGGACCCGGCCTTGCTGCGCCCAGGACGCTTTGACCGGCAGGTGGTGGTCCCCAATCCGGATCTCAACGGCCGTAAATCCATTCTCAAGGTCTATTCGCACAAGGTGGCTCTGTCCAAAGAGGTGGATATGGATGTCATCGCCCGGGGAACTCCAGGGTTTTCCGGAGCGGACCTGGAAAACCTGGTCAATGAAGCGGCCTTGATCGCGGCCAAGAAGGACAAGGACCATGTGGACATGGCCGATCTGGAAGAGGCTAAGGACAAGGTCATGATGGGCAAGGAACGGCGGAGTGTCATCTTGAGTGAGGAGGAGAAGAAGACCACCGCCTACCACGAGGGCGGCCACGCTTTAGTAGCCAACCTCCTGCCTAAGGCTGATCCGGTGCACAAGGTTTCCATCATTCCCCGGGGTCAAGCCCTGGGAGTGACCATGCAGCTCCCCCTGGACGACAGGCACAATTATTCCAAAGACTATCTGGAGTCCACTTTGGCCGTGATGATGGGCGGTCGGGTGGCCGAACTGCTCTTTTTGCAGCAGATGACCACCGGAGCCGGCAACGATCTGGAACGAGCCTCCAAAGTGGCTCGCAAGATGGTTTGTGAATGGGGGATGAGCGAGACTTTTGGGTCCATGGCCTTAAGTGACAACGGCAATGAGGTCTTTTTGGGCCGGGAGTTGGTCCAGCACAAGCAGTACAGCGAGGAAACCGCCAGACTCATAGATGCCGAGGTGCGCAAGATCCTGCAAGAGGCTTACAATAAGGCTAAAAAGCTGTTGGAAGACAATACCGAAGTCGTGCACCGCCTGGCCGCCGCTCTCTTGGAACGGGAGACCATTTCCGGGAGTGATCTGACCAAGATCATGAACAATGAAGATCTGCCTCCTTATGAACCGCCGCAGGATAGAAAGACTTCTCAACAGACTGCGACTGAGCCATTGGAAGGCGAGGAGAATGATCAGCAGGCCGATGATTCGGCAGACCACAACCAGGATGATGTGGTCCGTGATGAACCTGAGTTTTCCTTCAAGGAAGACGATGATCGGGATGAAGAGGAGAAAAGGGACGACAAGTGATATGATCAGGCCTGTGACCTGGAAAATTGCCGGGGGCCGGGTTTTGGGCCCGGCCCCTTTTTTTGTGGTCGGGATTGTGAATTGTACTCCGGACTCCTTTTATGATGGAGGACGGTGTTTTGATTCCCAGGCCGCGATCAGCCACAGCCTGGAACTTTTGGAGCAGGGAGCGGATATTGTTGATGTAGGCGGGGAGTCCACCCGGCCCTTCTCCCAGCGAGTGAGCATCGAATGCGAACGTGACCGTGTTCTTCCTGTGCTGGGCGGGGTTTTACAACAGGTGCCCCAGGCTGTGGTCTCCGTGGATACCTACCGGGCTGAGGTGGCGGCCGAGGCCCTCCAGGCCGGGGCGACCATTGTCAATGACGTCTCCGCCTGCTCCCTTGATCCGGAGCTCATCCAGGTGCTGGTCGATTACAAACCCGGGTATGTGCTCATGCACTCCAGGGGGCGTCCGGAAAATATGCAAAAAGATCCAAGCTATAGGGACGTGGTGGGCGAGATCTATTCCTTTTTTGAAAGCACAATGAATCGTCTGGTCCAGGCTGGATTGCCCCAGGAATGCATCGTTTTGGATCCAGGAATCGGATTTGGCAAGCTCCTGCAACATAACCTGGAGCTCCTGGCCAATATTGAAGATTTTTATGCTTTGGACCGACCCATATATATGGGATTGTCCAACAAGTCTATGTGGACCAAGCTCTTGAACGTGGCCCTCAATGAACGGTGCATGGCCACGCAGGTGGCCACGGGTTTATTGGCGGCCAAAGGGGTGCCCATTCATCGGGTACACGAAGTGGACCACACTGTGCGCACTTTGCGTATTGTGCAGGCCATGCAGGAGCAGGTCAAAGGAGGGAAGAATGGACGATAAGTTGTTTGGAACCGATGGTTTGCGGGGGCAAGTCAATGTCTTTCCCATGCAGCCGGAGATCATCATCCGATTGGGTTTAGCGGCCGGGCAGTACTTCCGCAATGGGGCCAAGAGACATCGGGTGGTGATCGGTAAGGACACCCGTTTGTCCGGGTATGTCTTTGAAACCGCTTTGACGTCCGGCTTGTGCGCTGCGGGCATGGATGTATTTTTGGTCGGTCCCATGCCTACCCCGGCCATCTCCTTTCTGACCAAGAATATGCGAGCCGATCTGGGGGTGGTCATTTCCGCCTCCCACAACCCCTTTGAAGATAACGGCATCAAATTTTTCGACCAGGATGGATACAAGCTCAGTGATCTGGCTGAGCGGGAGATCAGTGAACTGGTGTCCAAACCGGACACGGTGTGGAACAGTCCAAAACCCCAAGATATCGGCCGGGCATATAAAATCCAGGACAGCCCGGGTCGGTATATCGTATCTTTGAAAAACAGCTTCCCCTCGCATTTGAGTCTGGACGGAATGACCATTGTCTTGGACTGCGCTCACGGGGCGGCCTACCGGGTGGCGCCCCTGGTCTTTCAGGAGTTGGGGGCCAAGGTCATTTCTCTGGGTGTTGAGCCGGACGGTTTAAACATCAATTCCGGGTGCGGTTCTTTGCACCCTGAATTCGTCCGCAACAAAGTTTTGGAAACCGGGGCCGACCTGGGTATCGCCCTGGACGGAGACGCCGATCGGGTTCTCCTGGTCGATGAGAAGGGAACCATTTTGGACGGGGATCAAATCATGGCCATGTGTGCCCAGGATTTCCTGGACAAGGATTGCCTGCCGGGCAAGACCCTGGTGGCTACGGTCATGAGCAACATGGCCTTAGAGCTTTTTATGGAGGAACGGGGGGGACGATTGCTTCGTACCCCGGTAGGAGACAGATATGTCGCCGAAGCTATGCGCAAACATCAAGCGGTTTTGGGAGGCGAGCAATCAGGGCACCTGATCTTTCTGCAATACAGCCCAACCGGGGATGGGGTCCTGGCTGCCCTGCAGGTCTTGAAAATGATGCAGGAAAAACAGCGCCCAGTATCTGAGCTGGCCGCCATGTTGGAACTCTTGCCCCAACATTTGGTCAATGTTTCGGTCCAACGCAAAATTCCTTTCGATCAAGTACCTGAAGTTCAAAAATCCTTGCAGGCTGCGGAAAAAGCTTTGCATGGAAATGGAAGGGTCTTGTTGCGCTATTCCGGCACAGAGACCAAGGCCCGGGTCATGGTGGAGGGGAAGGATCCGGATTTGGTGCGTCATTTGACATCGGATTTGGCTCAAGTCATCCAGGAAAATGTGTGAAAAAATTTTAAAAAAATTTTTTCACACATTTTCCTTTATACATTTCGTATTGATTTGATTTTTGTAAGTTTTTAAAGATGTTGTTGCTAATTTTGTGAGGCCAGGAGGGAGCTATGCGTATTTCCAAGGTCGTCATTCCGGTAGCCGGATGGGGGACCAGATCGTTGCCGGCAACTAAGAATCTGCCCAAAGAAATGCTCCCTGTGTTTAAAAAGCCCGGGGTGCAATACATCGTCGAAGAGGCTATCGAGTCCGGGCTGAAGGATGTGGTCTTTGTTACCAATCAAAACAAAACCATTATCGAAGATCATTTCGATTATAATTTAGCTTTGGAATCCGTCTTGGAACGAACGGGCAAGCATGATCTGTTGCAGGTGGCCCGGGAAGTAGCCGAGATGGTGAATATTATCTCCGTGCGTCAGAAACGGCAGCTGGGCCTTGGGCATGCCGTGCTCTGTGCCCGGGAGGTGATCAAAAACGAGCCTTTTGCCCTTATGGTCGGGGATGATCTGATGTTTAACATCGATCCGGGCATTAAGCAGCTGATCAATGTGGCTGAGTCGGAGAGTATGGCTGTGGTCGGAGTCATGCCGGTTCCGGAACACAAAGTCTCCTCTTATGGAGTGATTCGCGGAGAGGAGATCGGGCCGGACATGTACAAGGTCCGTGATCTGCAGGAGAAGCCTCGTTCCGGGGAAGCGGCTTCCAGGCTGGCTATAGTCGGGCGCTACGTCTTGACCCCGGATGTGTTCGAGCATTTGCAGGATTTGTGTGCCGGGCCGCTGGACAAGGAAATCCAACTCACCGAGGCTTTACAAGTGATGGCCAGGAAAAACAGATTGTTGGCCGTCCGGGTACGGGGGATGCGTTTTGATATTGGGGACTGGGTGGACTATTTGATCGCTAATATCTATTTTGGTCTGCAAGATGAGGAACTGCGAGACGATCTGGTGCAACGTCTGCATGAACTCGTGCCTCCTCCCTCGTGATTGATTTCTATGCGCTGTCATTGCCCAGCCGAAGATTTGATTGTGGGCTGGAGCTTGGACAGATCTGCGCTCAGGACGTGTATGAATGATACACATCTTTGGGATGTGGCCCTGCTCAGCCCGCCCTATTCAACTTTGACATATGTACAGCCCGCAGAATTTCCCGACTCCACCTGGTATCCGGGGCAAAGAGTTTTTGTCCCGGTTCGCCGGGAGATTCGCCTTGGCCTTCTCCTGGACAGGGTTCAACTGGACGGTCAAGGGGGGCAGAAAAAAGCCGTTCTTTGGCCCAGAGAACGAAAGCCCCTTTTCCCTCCTGCTTTTCTTCGTCTCTTACAGGCCTTGAGCCTTCGGTATGTCAGTGGGCCGGGGCGCATCTTAGCCACAATCCTTCCCAGCCAGGTAAAGACCGCAGCAGGAGTCCTGGTCAGCCAAGAGAAAGAAAAGATCACCCTCGCCCAGCTTGTGGCCCTGGATGAACAGGAGAGGAGGTTCTGGGTGGAGAAATGGGTGGCTGGAAGTGTTTATTATCATGATTCACAAGGAAGCAGATCCCCTAGGATGTGGGATGTATCCTGCCAGCCCCCATGGCCGCTGAGACCTCAGGCGGTTCGGCAAATGCAGATCCTGGACTATATTTGGACCCAAGGGCCTCAAAACCGCCGTGAGCTGACTCGTAACCTGGGTGAGTGGGCCTCCAGGGCCTTAAAGGAGTTGGCCGGCAAGGGCTTGGTGGCTGCGCGTGACCCGGGTCGGACGGAGCGGAAGGTTGCAGAGGGCAATGGGGATGAGTTGAGCCTGAGCCTGGACCAGGAAGAGGTGTTGTCCGGCTTGGAGGAAGACCTGGAGGCTGGTCAGTCCTGTACCCGTCTTCTTTTCGGGGTCACCGGGAGCGGCAAGACCCTGGTCTATGCCCGGTTGGCCCGCAAATGTCTGAAGCTGGGAAAATCAGTCCTGCTCCTGGTTCCGGAGGTGGCTCTGGCCCTTCAGGTCCATGCCCAAGTCCAAAGTATTGTGCCGGAAGCGGACCTCATCTTGTATCACGGTTCAATGCCGCCGGCTCAAAGGGCTGCCACCTACGTCCAGAACGGGCGGGACAAAGGCCCCGTTTTGGTTGTGGGCACCAGATCGGCTGTTTTTTTACCCCGGGCCGACTGGGGTCTGATCATTATGGATGAAGAGCATGACGCTTCCTTCAAGCAAGAGGAGCGGCTGGCTTACCAGACCAAGGAGGTGGCTTATTTTTGGAGCCAGGATCGGGGTGCGTTGTTGGTTTTGGGTTCGGCCACCCCTGATGTGAAGACCTTTTATGCCGCCCGGAATGGCCAGCTGGGTCTCTTTTCCATGCCCACCCGCATCAGCGGCCGAGCCTTGCCGCAAATCGAGCTGGTCAATCTGCTGCAGGAACCTGAGGAGGACGGCCCATTCAGTCCACGTTGCCGGCAGGCCCTGCATCAATGTCTAAGCAACGGGGAACAGGCTATTATTTTACTGAACCGCAGGGGCTATGCCCCTTTGGTTTACTGCACCTCCTGTGCCCAGGTGGTCCGCTGCGACCATTGCGCTGTAGGCCTTACCTACCACAAGAAGTTGCACCGCTTGGTCTGCCACTATTGCGGGCATACCCGGCCCTTTCCTTCTCCCTGCAGTCATTGTGGAGGGCATCAGTTTGTCCCCCTCAATCAGGGCACAGAACAGATTGAAGAATATCTGCGGACCCGACTGGATCCGCATATCTTCACTTTGCGTCTGGATCGGGACAGCACCCGCCCCCAGGGAAGTATGGAGGACATCCTGGAACGCTTTGCCAAGGGTCAGGCTCAAGTCCTGGTGGGCACCCAGATGTGCAGCAAAGGCCATAATTTCCCACAGGTTACTCTGGTCATTGTTGCGGATGGGGATGTGGGCTTAAATCTCCCCGATTACCGAGCCACAGAACGCACCTTTCAGCTCCTGGTTCAAGTGGCCGGGAGGGCTGGCCGGGGGGAAAGACCGGGAAAAGTCTATATCCAGACCCGCAATCCGGACCACTATTGCTGGCGCTTTGTACAGGACTATGATTTTGAGGGCTTTTTCACTCACGAGATCTCGCTTCGCCGACGCATGCATTATCCCCCGTTCGTTAAGTTGGCCCTGGTGCGTATGAGTGCGCCGGCAGATTCGGAAAAGGACGTACAGCGGCTCCAGGATCTGGGAAAAGCCCTGCGTCGGGAGGGGGCCGAAAACGGAGTCCGTGTTCTGGGTCCAGCTCCGGCTCCGTTGAGCCAACTGCGGGGCAGAATTCGTATGCAGTGCCTGCTCAAGGCTGATTCCTGGGCTGTCATACGCCAGGCGTATACCCGTTTTCTGAGTAAAGCTGCAAATACTGGACGCTGTAGAATCCATCTGGATCTGGATCCCATGCAAATGCTGTGAGCAGAGGGGGAGATTTTCAGGGGGTCAGTCGAAGATCGGCTTGACAGATTCTTTCGTAAATGATAATCATTCCTAATATTAAACGAAGCGCAAACTTCAACCATTCAACCAAAGGAGCATGACTATGAGCAAGACATTGGACAATCTGATGGAAGCATTTGCCGGTGAATCACAGGCCAACCGCAAATACCTGGCCTTTGCCCAGCAAGCGGATAAAGAAGGCCATCCCCAAGTGGCCAAGTTGTTCAGGGCCGCGGCTGAAGCCGAGACAGTTCACGCCCATGCCCATCTGCGAACTGCGGACGGAATCAATTCCACCCTTGATAACTTGAAAGAAGCCATTGCCGGGGAAACCCATGAATTCAAAAGCATGTACCCGGATATGATCGAAAAGGCCAAGGAGGAAGGGAACAAAGCCGCTGAACGCAGCTTTACCTATGCCAATGAGGTGGAAAAGGTCCACGCTGATCTGTACCAGAAGGCCCTGAACAACATAGACAGCCTGGAGGAGACGGATTATTTCGTATGCTCCATCTGCGGCTATACCTGTGAAAAAGAGGCCCCGGAAAAGTGTCCGGTGTGCGGGGCCAAGGCAAAGGCCTTTTTCCGGGTCAGTTAAGATTTTAGAAGGTCAGACCTTCTAAAATCTTTTATTGTAACTCTTTGTTTTTGCTGACCTCTGGCGAGTGCAAAAACCGTTTTTGCACTCGCGTCTATCCATGCCTGCCAGCTATTTCAATGATTGCAGGCATATTTATTCACTCCTCTTCAATTTCCCGTCTGATAAGGGCCTGAGTATAGGCTGAGGTGATGTTGCATTCAGGCAAGGTCCCCAGCAAGTTCCCGTTTTGGACCACGGGCAACTGGTTCACCCCTTTTTCAGTCATCCTTTCCAATGCTGTCTGCAGGCTGTCTTCCGGAAAAATGGTTACCAAGTTGGTTGTAGCCATATCCTTGGCTACAACCAGCTGCAGAAGGCTCTCTTCATGCAAGATGGGCCGGATGTCCCTGAAGGAAATTATTCCGGTCAATTGACCGCTATTGTCTACCACATGCAGATAAGGGGCATTTTGGGTTTTTAAGGTATCGATGATTTCAGCCAGGGGCATGGATTCAGGAATGCTGACCACAAAGGTTTCCATATAATCTTTGACCTGCAGGCGCTGCAAGACCCCCACCTCGCGGCCAGTCTGCAAGTGCACTCCCCGGCGCAGGAGCTTGATGGTATAAATCGAGCCCTGCTTCAAAGAACTGGCGATGATGGTGGACAGGATGCAAGTGATCATCAGGGGGAGGATGATGGTGTATTGGCCGGTCAATTCAAATAAGATGATGATGGCCGTGATCGGGGCGTGGGTGGTCCCAGCCACCAAACCACCCATGGCCAGCAGGGCATAGGCCCCTGAGCTGGCGGTAATGGCCGGCAAAAAGGAGTGCAGGACAGAGCCGAAGGCACCACCGGTCATGGCACCGATGAATAAAGAGGGGGCGAAGATGCCTCCTGATCCCCCGCTCCCGATGGTGATGGAGGTCGCTGCAATTTTGATCCAGATAAGCACAAAAAGGAGGGTAAGCTCCATCTCGTTGATCAGGGTAAGGTTGATGCTTCCATACCCAACACCAAATACATGGGGAAACTTGAGGAGGATGAGGCCGAGCAAGGCTCCTCCCAGGGCGGGTTTGAGCCATTCCGGCAGGCGCACGGCATCTACGAGGTCTTCAGACTTGTATAAGATTGAGGTAAAGGCCAGACCGATCAAACCGGCCACGACGCCCAGGACCGGGTAAAAAAGATACTCCCACAAGGAGACCACGGAGTATTCCGGAATGACGAAGGCCGGCAGGTCGCCGAAATAGTGCCTGGATATGGTAGTGGCCGTGACCGAGGACAAGACCACCGGAGAGAAGGACATGAGCCCGAAATCGCCCAGGATGACCTCCAGGGCAAAAAGGACCCCGGCGATGGGGGCATTGAAGGTGGCCGCAATGCCGGCAGCAGCCCCGCAGCCGACCATTGTTTTCATGTGCATTCTGGGAACGTGGAAGAACTGGGCTACACTGGAGCCGATGGAGGAGCCAATCTGCACAATAGGCCCTTCCCGCCCCACCGAACCACCGGAACCGATGCTTACCGCCGAAGCCAGGATCTTGACCAGGGCCACCCGTTTGCGGATGAAGCCATCTCGAAGGGCCACGGCCTCCATAACCTCAGGGACGCCATGACCCTTGGCCTCCCGGGCTCCAAAGTAGACCAAAATACCTACAATCAGTCCGCCCAAGGCGGGCATGCCGATGGTCATAGCTGGGGACAGGCTATGGGCAAAGTTGAGTATGTCCTCGCTGCTTTGGTAAAAGCCCCATTGGATGAATTGGATGATATACCGGAAGAGCACTGCCCCATAACCGGACAGAATGCCGATGATCAGGGCAAACAGGAGGTTTTTGACGTGCCGGTTGAACCGGGGATGGCCAAGGGAGTGCAAAAAAGGGGTGAGCGGATTGTGCATGAAGTTTTTCAGCCTGCTCCAGGTTGCAAGGTATCTCTTGGCTGATATCTGTATGGTGTCCGCAACCATATCTCCAGGATGTAAAGCAAGATAAATGCTTTACACTTCTCAGTCAAATTTCAGCCTTGCCGGAGGCAAGGCTGAAATATTTTTTGCCCCAAAGGGCGCAAAACCTGAAACCGGCTATTTTCCGGCCTTTTGTTTGGTGTGATTCAATGTTCCGCCAGCCAGGAGGACTTCCCGCAACCGGGGGGAGACGTCCAGGATTGTGGGTACTTGTACCGAACGGTCCTTGTTGACTACCTGGATTCTCTCTCCGCTGTGCAAGGCCTGATGCAGGTTGTTCAGCTCCAGCCGCTCTCCCTGATCCAGTTTTTCTCTGTCTGCGGGGTCGACGAGCTCCAGGGGCAGGATCCCGAAATTGACCAGGTTGAACTTGTGGATACGGGCAAAAGATTCGGCTATCACCGCCCGCACCCCGAGATAGCGCGGAGCCAGTGCAGCGTGTTCCCGACTTGACCCCTGCCCGTAGTTGGACCCGCCGACAATGAAACCGGTCCCGGCCCGTCTGGCCCGTTGGGGGAAGGTTCCATCTATTTTGCAGAAAATGAACTCGGAGATGGCCGGTATATTGGCCCGTTTGGCCAGGATGTGGGCCCCGGCAGGCAGGATGTCGTCTGTGGTTACATTGTCTCCAAGAGCCAGAAGGACATCTCCGGATAGATTGTCCGGCATGGCTTCAAACAAAGGCAGGGGGGCTATGTTCGGCCCGCGGACGATGTCCACTTCTTCGTT
Organism: uncultured Desulfohalobiaceae bacterium; assembly: GCA_964619345.1. Lineage (GTDB taxonomy): Bacteria > Desulfobacterota > Desulfovibrionia > Desulfovibrionales > Desulfothermaceae > Desulfovermiculus. The sequence goes on along the minus strand of CAZUER010000057.1, from coordinate 6,618 downwards.
TTCCGCAGCCGGGGGGACGATGAGGCTGTCGTCCACAGCAAATTCCCGGGGGAGATCAATCTGCACCGGTTGGCCGAAAGTGCGGGGATCCTTCAGCTGGCCAGACAGGGCGGAGACAGCGGCCGTTTCCGGGCTGACCAGGTACAAGTTGGCGTCGGCCGTGCCGCTGCGTCCGGGAAAGTTGCGGTTGGAGGTACGCAAGGAAACACCTTCCGAGCGAGGAGCCTGTCCCACGCCGTTACAAAAACCACAGGCCGTTTCCACTATCCGGGCTCCGGCTCGGATCATGTCAGTCAGGGCCCCGCAGGTGGTCAGATCCAATAAGACCTGCCTGGATCCAGGGGCAATGATCAGGCTGACGTTTTGGGGCACTGTGCCCTGCTTTAAAATCTCAGCTACCCTGAGCATATCCTGCAGGGAAGAGTTGGTGCAGGAGCCGATGGCCACCTGATGTACTTCCAGGCCCTGGATGTCCTCTACCGGAACCACGTTATCCGGGGAATGGGGTTTGGCCACCATTGGAGGGATAGTGGAGAGATCAATGACCATTTCGTCGTCGTATTCTGCATCCGGGTCGGCCTGGATTTCCTGCCAGTCCGCCTCCCGTTTCTGGGCCTGAAAATAGCGACGGGTCACGTCATCGCTGGGAAAGACAGCGGTGAAGGCCCCGCATTCAATGCTCATATTGGCAATGGTGGCCCGTTCCGGGGCCGAGAGGCCGGCCAGGCCTTCTCCGGTGAATTCCAGAATAGTTCCCCGTCCTCCGGATACGGTCATCCGGCCCAAAAGCTCCAGGGCCACATCCTTGGCCGCGGACCAGGGCGGCAATTGGCTGGTCAGAGTCACCTTGATCACCCTGGGCATGGGCAGAAAGAAGGGTCGACCGGCCATAGCCACAGCAATATCCAGACCACCGGCTCCGATGGCCAGCATGCCCACTCCTCCGGCGGTGGTGGTGTGGCTGTCAGCTCCGAGCAGGGTTTGTCCCGGGATGGAAAACCGTTCCAGATTGACCTGGTGACAGATCCCGTTTCCGGCCCGTGAAAAAAAGAGCCCGAACTTGCGGCAGGCCGAGGCCAGGAAATGATGGTCGTCCATATTCTCAAAACCGATCTGCAAGGTATTGTGATCGACGTACGTCACGGAACGGTTGGTTTTCACCCGCGGGAAATCCAAGGCTTCGAACTGCAGCATGGCCATCTGGCCCGTGGCGTCGTGCATTAAGGTGTTGTCGATGCGGATTCCGATTTCCGAACCAAGGACTAGTTCCCCGGCTACCAGATGGTCCTGTAGGATCTTATGGACAAGATTGGGCATTGTATTCTCCATCATTTTTTTTTGCTGGCCAGCAAAAAAAATGTTCTTTGTTGAGGATATTGTCAGTTGACTATTTGTATGAAGGTTTTCCATACACGCAGATAACTGTTCAACTCATCAGCGAAGCCACTTTCCGGGCAAACTCGGAGCAGGACAGGACTGTGGCTTCCGGCAGGTCCTGGGCCAGATCAGATGTTACGGTATGGGCGGCAATTGTTGCTTCCATAGCAGTGCGGATGGCCTGGGCTGCTTCCGTCCAGCCCAGGTGGTCAAACATCATGGCTCCAGACAGGATCAAGGAGCCGGGGTTGACCTGGTCCTTGCCGGCCAGTCCCGGGGCTGTACCGTGGGTGGCTTCAAATATTGCCGCCTGCTCCCCGATATTGGCTCCCGGAGCCATGCCCAAGCCCCCGACTTGGGCAGCCAGGGCATCGGACATATAGTCCCCGTTGAGGTTGGGCAGGGCCAGGACATCGTAGTCTTCAGGCCAGAGGAGGACATTCTGGAACATGGCGTCGGCTATGCGGTCCTTGATGACCACCTGCCCGGACCGTGGATGTGTGTTTGGACTCAGATCGGCTTCAGGTGTGGTTTGCTGGGCAAATTCTGCGGCGGCCACTTCGTATCCCCACTGCCGAAAACCCCCTTCCGTGAACTTCATGATGTTTCCCTTATGCACCAGGGTCACGCTCCTGCGTCCCTGGTCCAGAGCCCATTGGATGGCCTTGCGCACCAGGCGCTTACTTCCAAAAGGGGACATGGGCTTTATGCCCACAGCCGCATCTGAACGTAGATCCACGCCAAAGTTCTGATGCAGAAAATCGATGATCTGTCTGGCTTCAGGACTGTTTGAAGCCCACTCCAGTCCGGCGTAGACATCTTCGGTGTTTTCCCGGAACACAACCATGTCCACTTTGTCCGGGGCCTTGACCGGACTGACCACCCCAGGCAGGTGACGGATGGGACGGATGCAGGCATAAAGGTCAAGTCCGATACGCAGGGCCACGTTCACACTGCGGATGCCTTTGCCCACAGGGGTGGCCAGGGGGCCTTTAATGCCCACCTTGTGGTCCATAAAAGCCTGCATGGTTTCTGAGGGCAGGTATTGTCCACATTCTTGATAGGCCTTTTCCCCGGCCAGCACCTCTGTCCAGTTTACCTGACGAGCTCCGTTGTAGGCTGCTTCCACAGCAGCATCGAATACTGTGACTGCTGCGGTCCATACTTCCGGACCAACCCCGTCCCCTGGAATATAGGGAATTGTTATCCGTTTCTGGCCGCTTTCATTTGTCGCAGCCTGGTGGGGTTTTTCTGTAGGCGTCTGCTCCATGCCTATTGTCCTCCTGGCAAAAGTGTATGTTAGTATACCGGCTTTGGCCTGAGTACACGGTAATTTTGTTCTCAGGTCTAAGGTTCCAGGAGTGTTCAGGTTTCACCGAACACTGAACACAAATTGCTGTTATCCAGATACAGAGCAAATCAACTGAAAATGAATTATAATTATTTGTATTTACTGACTTCTGACCTCTGACCTCTGATCTGTGACCTCTGGCGAGGGTGAAGACAGTTTTTGCTCTCGCATCCAGCTTGGGCCAGGGCAAGTGTGCCACAAGAGTCTGTGTTCGGTCCAGAATGGAATGGTCATGATTAAGTTTCTGAGGTGTCTGGGCCCTACGGGCCTTGACATTGGCCATGGTTTATTGAAAAGGAAATACAAACCAATGAGAACATGAGAGAAGGTGTGATGTATGTCTATCGACAAAACCCAGTTCGCCTCGGATAATTATGCCGGAATCTGCCCCCAGGCCCTGCAAACCATGCTGGAGGCCAATTCTGGATTTGAAACTGCGTATGGAGATGACCATTGGACCCAGGAAGCTTGCGACCGTTTTCGAGAAATCTTTGAAACAGATTGCGAGGTTTTTTTCGTCTTCAATGGCACAGCGGCCAACTCCCTGTCTGTCTCGGCCATGTGCCAGTCTTATTACAGCATCATCTGCCACCAGATCTCGCATATGGAAACGGACGAATGCGGGGCCCCGGAATTTTTTTCCAACGGGGCCAAGCTCCTTGTGGGCAGTGGGGAAAATGGGAAGTTGACCCCCCAGAGCCTGCAACAATTGGTGACCAAACGAACTGACATCCATTATCCCCGGCCGAAAGTGGTCAGTGTGACTCAGCCCACGGAAGTTGGAACCGTGTACAATGTGGATGAGCTGAAAAATCTATGGGCCGTGGCCCGGACATACGGTCTGGCTATCCATATGGATGGAGCCAGATTGGCCAACGCGTTGGAGTTTTTGCAGGTCAGTCCCAGGGAGATAACTTGGGAATGCGGGGTGGATGTTCTCTGTTTGGGGGGAACGAAAAACGGATTGGCCGTGGGTGAGGCGGTCATCTTTTTCAACCGGGCCAAGGCCGAGGACTTTGAATACCGTTGCAAACAAGCCGGGCAGTTAGCCTCCAAAATGAGGTATCTGGCCGCTCCCTGGGTGGGCATGCTCCGGGATGGGCAATGGCTGGAGAACGCCCGCCATGCCAATGCCTGTGCGGGACTTCTAGAGCAGCTTCTGGGAGAAATACCGGAAGTGGAGATATTATTTCCCCGTCAGGCCAATGCCGTATTCGTTTCCTTCCCTGCCCAGCTCTCCGCCAGCCTGCATGCCAGGGGCTGGCATTTTTATACATTTATCGGGAGCGGCGGGGCCAGGCTTATGTGCTCCTGGGCCAGTACTGAAGAGGGGGTCCGGGCCTTTGTCCAGGACGTCAAGGAGGTATTGGCCAGGCAATGACGGAGGGGGCAAAACGCAAGTTTCATTTATGATCAATCCGGCAAATTTCTCCTTTTTTGCCCGCTTTGGGACAAAAAATAATTCAGGTTTGCCGGAGGCAAAGCTGAACACTCAAAAGTCCACCTGCTCCTGGGCCCAGGTTTTGATCGCTTCCGGGTCGTTGAGTTCCAGGGCGAACTTCACTGCCCGGGCCGCTTGTCTGGTGTCTGTTTCTCTGATCATGGCCTTGACCTGAGGAATGGAACTGGGGTTCATGCTGAAACTGTGAATGCCCAGACCCAGAAAGAGATATGTGCAGGCTGGATCGGCCGCGGCTTCGCCGCAAACCGATACCGGCGTTTGATGCTTTTGGCACAGGTCGCTCGCATCTTGGATAAGGGACAGAACGGCCGGATGGAAAGGGGTGTACAAAGAAGCCACTTTGGGATTGTTTCGGTCCACAGCCAAGGTATATTGAATGAGATCATTGGTCCCAATGCTGACAAAATCGATAAGCGGCAACATTTTGGCCAGGATCTTCACCGTACCGGGGACCTCCAGCATAATCCCCACCGGTAAGGGACAGGTGGATTCTAAACGTTTTTTTTCTTCTTGCACAATGGTCAGAGCCACCTCCAATTCATGCATGCTGACGATCATGGGGAACATGAGCTGAGCAGGGCCGTGCTCGGCGGCCTGAATGACGGCCCGGATCTGCTGCCGAAACATTTCTTCCAGATCCAGGCTGACTCGAATGGACCTCCAACCCAGAAAAGGATTGTCTTCCTTGGGATAATCCAGGGAGGATAAGAACTTGTCCCCGCCAACGTCCAGGGTCCGGAAGCAGACCCGTCTCCCTTCGGCCCTTTCCAGCATCTTTATATACAGATCCGTCTGTTCCTCTTCGGTGGGCACTTGCTTGCGGATGACGAATGGAAATTCCGTGCGATACAAACCGATATGATCGGCATTGTAGCGGTGGACTATCTCCAGGTCGGAAAGCAACCCGATATTGGCCCCCATTTCAATGTGTATATTGTCCTTGGTCACCGCCGGCAAGGGGATTAAAGAGCGGAGATGTTCGGCCTGAACTTGGTGTTCTTGTAACAGCCGGTTATATTCCTTTTCGATATCCTCGTTGGGTTCACGAAAGACCAGACCGGACCACCCGTCCACAAGCAGGTCTTCTCCTTCCCGCACGGCTTCAAAGATATCCTCCACCTGGATGACGATGGGCAACTCAAAGGATTTGGCCAGGATGACCGTGTGCGAGGTCTTTCCTCCCCTGGCCAAAACGATGCCCTTAAGATTTTGCTGGCGTAAGGCCACAAGCTCGGTGGCTGAAAGATCGGAGGCAATCAGAATGGTATCTTGATTAAAGGTCTGGGCCTGGTGCGGGGAAATCCCCAACAGATTTCGCAGTATGTTTTCTCCCACGTCCACAATATCCTGTCCCCTATCCTGCAAATATGGATCGTCTACATTGGAGAAAATATCTACATATTCCATGACCACTTGTTTGAGGGCATATTCAGCTCTGTCCCCCATGCCGATACGATTCGCCACTTTGCGCTTAAAGGTAGTGTCTTCGGCTACATGTTTATGAATGGTCAAAATGGAACGGTCTTCTTGAGACAGGTCGGCCAGTTCTTCAATAAGTTGGGAAGTCTGGGCAACTGTAGCTTGCAGGGCATATTCAAATCTGGCCAACTCCACGTTGGGATGGCAGTTTTGAAATGGTTCCACGGACTCAAACCCTATTCCACCAGCCAGAATATGGGCTCGCCCCCGGGCGTATCCAGATAAAACTGACATCCCCCTCAAAAGGCTTTTGCGCCATTCGGATGTTTCCCCGCCTGCACCAGGCTGTATGGCTTCTTTATCTCTGAGTTTTTGTATCTCAGCCTTCTCTTTGTCCAGGGCCTGAAGCAAGCCGGAGTAAGCAGCGATGGAGGATATTTGGGAACCTATAGCAGCAAAAACAGGGATGTCTTTTTCCGATAATTGGCCTTGCGTTTCCGTTTGCAGGACCAGCACTCCCAGGCTCTGTTGATGGTAGACCAGGGGAATGCCCAGAAAAGTCTGAAAGGCCTCTTCTCCGGTCTGCTCAAAGAGCTTGAAACGGGGATGGCTGGAAGGATCGTAGATCAATAAAGGTTTGTTTTGTTCCAGGGTCAGCCCAGTCAGGCCTTCATCAGCTGACATGTTGACCGTGTCTACAGATTCCGGGTGCAGGCCCACCGTGGCTTTAAGGACCAAGTGACTTTTATCCGGAGTAAGGAGGTAGATAGAGCAGACATCCGGGCCATAGGTGGAGGCGATGAGCTGAGCAATTTCGTGCAGAGTGGTTTCCGGGTGACTGGAATCGGCAATTATCCGGCTCAGGTCACTGATGACCGAGAGGTGATCTGGTTGATGGCGCATGGTTTTAAAGGAGTGTATGTTGGCTTGAGGTTAATGATGTTGTCCATCTATCCTGGATGCGAGTGCAAAATCTGTATTTGCACTCGCCAGAGGTCAGTCACGCCAT
>CAZUER010000056.1:19870-24335 GCA_964619345.1 uncultured Desulfohalobiaceae bacterium | reverse complement strand
GGACAGAACGAGTTAAATTGACGGCTCAAAAGCGAACCGTGCTGGGTAGCAAGGTCCATGCAGGCCAAAAGGGGAAATTTCCGGGACCTGGATCAGCAAGCAGCCCGAAATTTGGTCCGAGCCGCCGGAATAACTGGCCTCAAACGGATTATTTACCTGGGCGGCCTGGGCGATGATGCCGACGATTTGAGCGAGCATCTGCGCTCAAGATATGAGGTTGGCCGCATCCTGCAGGAGGGTCCGGTACCCACCACCTTTCTGCGGGCGGCCATCCTTCTGGGCGCAGGCAGTGCTTCTTTTGAACTTATCCGCTATCTGGTGGACCGTCTGCCGGTCATGACCACCCCCCGCTGGGTATTCACCGAATCCCAACCCATAGCCGTGAGTAATGTTCTGACGTATCTCAGCGGCTGCCTGCAAGTGGAGGCTACGAGCGGGGAGACCTTTGAAATCGGGGGCCCGGACGTATTGAGCTACAAGGAGCTCTTCGACATTTATGCCCAAGAAGCCGGCCTCCGCAAGCGGATCGTCATACCCGTTCCCCTGCTCACTCCCAGGCTCAGCGCAGCCTGGATCCACCTGGTCACCCCTGTTCCAGCCGGAATAGCCAAGCCCTTGATTGATGGGCTGCGCAATCGAGTCGTATGTAAAGAAAACCGCATTCAGGACCTCATCCCTCAGGACTTACTCACTTGCCGCCAGGCCATCCGCCAGGCCCTGCAAAAGGTCAAGCAGCAGGAGGTGGACACCTGCTGGTCGGACGCCGGAGAGCTGAGTCCCCCGGAATGGGTGACCTGCGGAGATGCCTCCTATGCCGGAGGAACAATCAAGGAATGCAATTACAAAGTCATCCTGGGCAGCACCCCAGAGGCCTTGTGGCCGGTCATCACCAGCCTGGGCGGGGAAAAGGGCTGGGGCTATGCCAACAGCCTGTGGGCATTGCGAGGGGTCATGGACCGGATAATCGGAGGAATTGGCCTGGCCCGGGGCAGACGGACATCCCAAGATTTGCGGGTTGGTGATGCCCTGGATTTCTGGCGGGTCCTGGTGGTGGAGCCAAACCGGCGTCTGCAGCTCCTGGCCGAGATGAAGCTGCCGGGCGAGGCCATCCTGGAACTGAAAATCGTGGATCTGGGCCAGGACCGTTGCGAGCTGCGCCTTGTCTCCCGCTTTCTGCCCCGGGGCCTCTTGGGCCTGGCCTATTGGTACAGTGTCTACCCTTTACACGGTCTGGTCTTTAAAGGCATGCTCAAGGCCCTGGCCCAAGCCTCCAAGGCCAAAATAGTCCACGGCCCGGAATCCTTTGACCGCAGCAATGATGCCTGCGCTCTGCCGGACAAGCCTACAAAGAATTGAAATGACCAAATCACTCTTCTGTATTCTTCTACTGGGCTTTTTTGTATTGCCTTCCTCTGGTAAGGGTCAGGAAAAAGACGATAAGCTTGCAAAACAGATCGGCCAGATGCTCATGGTCGGCTTCCGGGGCCTGGAAGTGGATGAGACCAGCCCCATCGTCAAAGACATCAACCAAGGCCGAGTGGGCGGAGTGGTCCTCTTTGATTACGATGTGGGTTTACGCAGCACAACGCGAAACATCAAGTCACCCAACCAGCTCCAAAAATTGACCTCCGACCTGCAGGCCGCTAGCCACACCCCCCTGCTCATCGCCGTAGACCAGGAAGGGGGCAGGGTCGCCCGCCTCAAGAAAAAACACGGTTTTCCGCCCACTGTGTCCCAGGCCTGGCTGGGGGAACGCAACAATCCTGAACTGACATACAGCTACGCCGCCCGAACCGCCGCCACTTTGGCTGAGGTGGGGATCAACGTGAATCTGGCTCCGGTGGTGGATGTGAATGTCAATCCGGATAACCCGGTCATCGGCCGACTGGAGCGCAGTTTCTCCTCCGATCCGGAGGTCGTGGCCCGGCTGGCAGCAGAGGTGATCACTGCCCACAGAGATCACAATATTCTCACTGCCCTCAAACACTTCCCCGGCCATGGCAGCTCCACCCAAGACTCCCACCACGGGTTTACCGACATAACCGACACCTGGACCGAGGCCGAGCTTATTCCCTATGCCCGGCTTTTTGAGTCGCCAGGCGCGGATATGGTCATGACCGCCCATGTGTTCAACGCCCGTCTGGATCCAGACTGGCCGGCCACCATGTCCACTAAAATTCTGGACAACCTTCTGTGCCAGGAAATGGGCTTTACCGGAGTCATTATCTCCGACGACATGCAGATGGGGGCTATTCGGGACGAATACGGGCTAAAGACTGCCCTGGAACGGACCATCCTGGCCGGGGCGGACATGATTATCTTTGGCAACAACCTGGTCTATGAGCCGTATATTGCCAAACGAGCCATACGAATTATCCGTAACCTCATCCGCGAAAGCCGCATCTCCGCCTCGAGCATCCGGCAATCCTATGCGCGGATCATGAACTTAAAAAACAGGCTGGTGATGGCGTCCAGAAACAAATAGCCTTCGGATGCTGATACCCAAGCTCAAACAGAATCCCATATTATTCTATCCAACGATCCTGCATCCACCCAGTATAATGCCCAGATAACCTGGCAAAAAGAACTATTGTGTCCGGTACAGCCCTGGCCTTTGCCATAACTTTCTGCCAATAGCGTACTGAGTTAACCCAGATATGGAAAGGAGCTGCACATGACTCAGACATCTGCCTCTAGATGCCCTTTCGACTGGTTTTTCTTCGATTTCGGCGGAGTTATCGCAGAGGAAGGATTCGTCAACGGTCTGAGATCTCTGGCCCAAGCCGAAGGCATTGATCCCGATTTCATGCAGGCCAGCGGCATCGAAACTGTCTTTTCCACCGGTTTTGTCCTTGGCCAGGGAGACGAAGGCAGGTTCTGGCGGGAACTCAAGGGAAAAACCGGACTCCAGGCCGCTGATGATTCCTGCCGGAAAACAATCCTGGACGGCTTTGTCTTACGGCCTTGGATGCTGGAAATTGTCGACCGCTTGCGTCAAGCTGATCGCAAATGCGCCATCCTCAGCGACCAGGTCAACTGGCTGGATATCCTGGAAGAGAGATACAGCTTCTTTGGTCATTTTGACCGGGTATTCAACAGCTTCCATATGGGGAAAAGTAAGAGCGACCCCAGCTTGTTCACCGATGTTCTCCACGCTGTCGACACACCAGCATCCCGAGTCCTGTTTGTTGATGACAGTGAGGGCAATATCCAACGAGCGTCCCAGCAAGGCCTGAACACCATTTTTTACCGATCCAAGGATGACTTCCTCCACCGCCTGCACAGACTGTGCCCGTTTATTCATGATATCTCATTCCATTAACGATCCCTACGCCAGAATAGCCCGGATCTATGATCCGCTGTTGCAGCCTTTTATGGCCCGGATCCGCTGGGAAACGGCCATGTATTGCCTCCATAAAAACCTGAGCAGTGTTCTGGATGTGGGATGCGGAACAGGACGGCAGTGTATTGTTTTTCACCGGCATGGCCTGCAAACAACTGGAATAGATATCTCCCCGGCCATGCTGGAAGTTGCCAGGTCCCAAAGCCCCCAGTCTATTTCCTATCTTTGCCTGGATGCCACCCGCACCGGTTTTCCGGACAGCTCTTTTGATGCAGTGAATTTTTCTTTTGCCCTGCACGAGAATAGGCTGCCCAAAGTCCAGGCCCTGCTTCAAGAAGGGCAGCGCGTGCTCAAGCCGCAAGGGGTGCTCCTGATAGCCGACTACCTGCCTTCCAGCTCTCTGCCTCGGCGCTTTATGCATATGGGAATTGCAGTCATTGAACGTATAGCCGGCCGGGAGCACTACCGCAACTACCGGCGATTTTTGTCTGCGGGCGGAGTAACAAAAGTGCCCTATTCAGTCCTAAAAATGCAAGCCCTTGCCTGTCGCCACTTTTTCTTCAACAGCTTGGCCATTATTTCCTATCGCAAATAGAAGTCTTTGGATCAACCCAGCAGGGTTGGGCTTTTATTTCTTTGACACCTTTGCATAGCCTAATATATTATTGTATTGATTCTATCGAATGTATGCAGGTGAAAATTAGCTTATGCGGTGCTGGCTTGGCCGGCCGGGACCGCAGGCCTCAGCCAGGCTCTTCTTGGATCGCCTAGCTCCAGCTTGGCACAAGAAGGGCGAGCGCCGCTCGCCCCTACATGCCAAACCGCACGTTTCATCCTTGATCAAACTGGGCGTCTGCAGCCAACGGTGGAGCTGGAAGGGACACTAAGGAGAACGGATGTAATGGAAAGAGGGCAGCCATGCAATCAATGCGCGAAATAAAAGATATCATCAAATCCGAACTGCCGCGGATGATGGAAACAGATCCCGAAATCCGTGAATTCATCTTCAGAATCACTCGAGATTTGTATGCCGGAAAACAGGAAACAGAGAGCCGTTTTGATCGAATTTTAAATGAATTGCAAAGGGACAGGGAAGCTAACGAAAGAAAATGGGAAGAGCAA
>CAZUER010000056.1:0-19770 GCA_964619345.1 uncultured Desulfohalobiaceae bacterium | reverse complement strand
TTTAAATGAATTGCAAAGGGACAGGGAAGCTAACGAAAGAAAATGGGAAGAGCAAACCAAAAAATGGGAGGAGCAGACAAAGAGATGGGAAGCTAATGACAGAAAATGGGAGGCCAACGAGAGAAAATGGGAAGAGCAAATAAAGAAATGGGAAGCTAACGACAAAAAATGGGAAGCTAACGAAAGAAAATGGGAAGGAAATAATAAAAGATGGAATGAGCAAATGGCCCTATGGCATGAACAAGAAAAAAAGTGGGAAGAAAATCAAAAAGAGATCCGCAGTTTGGTCAAATCCGTAGAAGCCTTAAGCAGGAAGCATGACTCGAGCATCGGAGCCTTGGGAGCCAGATGGGGACTCTATTCCGAAGCCTCTTTCCGCAATGGCCTGAAGGCTATTTTGGAAGACACATTTGGCGTCAGTGTGGAGCGATATGAAGGGTTTGACCATCAAGGCATGGTCTTTGGCCGCCCGGACCAGGTGGAACTGGATGTGATCATTGCCAATGGAACCGTGATCTTGTGCGAAATCAAATCATCTATCGATAAGGCCGGCATGTACATTTTCGAGCGAAAAAAAGAGTTTTATGAACAAAAACACGGCCGAATAGTTGACCGGGCCATGGTCATTTCGCCCATGATTGACGACAAGGCCCTCGCACTGGCCAAAGATCTGGGAATAGAAACCTATTCCTATGCCGATGGGGTAAAGCTATGAGAATCCCGAGATGGACATGACCTCAAAAGCCCGCTTAAGAAAGCGGGCTTTGTATTCATGGCATTCCACAGAGAAAAGTCGGAAGACCTCGCCTACCTCCCTCCAAGCTTGTATTGTATACTCTATTGAACCTGAGCTATCTTGTTCACGGCTTTGCTCAGTCGAGCTACGCGGCGGTTGGCATTATTCTTGTGAATAACTCCTTTTCCGGCTGCCCTGTCCAAAACAGAATTTGCCCGTTGCAGGGCTTGTCTGGCCTGCTCAAGGTCATTGGACTGCACAGCGCTGCGTACGGCCTTGACCGCGTTTTTGACATGGCTTTTGACTACTCGATTCCTGGCCCGAGCCTTGAGACTTTGCCGATGACGCTTCAGAGCCTGCTTCGTATTTGCCAAGCTGCATTACCTCCTGCGCTTGAAATCTGTCTATAGATGAAATTGTATCCGTTGGGGTAAAAAGAACTTGTAAACAACGAGATCGGCGTTTGTCAAGTTTCATTAAATCTGCAAAGCACTGAAATCGGCCAGCACAGACAATCGGTTGACCAAAGAATTCAGCATATTCAACCGATTCTGACGTAGAGAATGATCCTCGTCCATCACCATGACATGATCGAAAAAATCGTCTACCACAGGCCGCAACTCTCGCAACAAGCCAAAGAGTTGATCAAAATCCTCCTCATTCCACAGGGCTTCCCATCTGGGCTGCATATCGGTCAGGGCCTTGGCCAGGGCCTTTTCCTGGGGCTCAGTGAGCAAATCATCCTGATAACCGGCCTGCAGATCCACTCCAGCCTGCTCTCCCTGCTTGCGAATGATATTATCCGCTCTTTTGAAGGTGAGCACGGCCTGGTCAAAATCCGCTTCCCGGCTGAAGCGATCCAGGGCCAGCAGGCGTTGATCAAAGGCCCACAAATCGTCAAACCCTGCGCCTAAAGCCGCATCCACCACCCGGGTCCCAAACCCCCGGCCTGTGCACAACGCCCGGATGCGATGGGCGAAAAAGTCCTGCAATGCAGCCAGAGCAACCTCTTTTTCTTGTTTCCACTGCACATTCTGATAAGCGTCGAAGGCAGTACCCAGGATCTCACCCAAGGAGAATCGCAGGCCGTGCTCCCAGGCCGTGCGCACAATGCCCAGGGCCTGCCTGCGCAGGGCATATGGATCCTGAGCCCCGGTGGGAATCATATTCAGACCAAAGCACCCGGCCAAGGCGTCGGCCTTATCCGCAATGCTTAAATAGGCCCCCACTCTGGAGCCAGGGACTTCGCTTTCCGGTCCGCTGGGAAGATAATGCTCGGCGATGGCCTGAGCCACAGGCTCCGACTCTCCCTTCTGGCGGGCATAAATACCGCCCATTGTCCCCTGCAGGTCGGCAAACTCGCCAACCATCTCCGAGACCAGGTCGACTTTGGCCAAGGCGGCGGCCCGCACTGTATCATTTTGTATCCCCGGCTCCTCTTTCTCAGTCATATAGGCAGCCAAGTGCTGCAAACGCTTGGCCTTAGCCCCCATGCTGCCTAAGGGACCAAGAAAGATCACCTTGTCCAGCTCTGCCTGCCATTGTTCCAGAGAGGCCTTGCTGTCCACATTCCAGAAAAAGGCCGCATCTTCCAGTCTGGCCTTGAGAACCCGTTCCCATCCAATACGGACCAAATCCAGGTCCTGAGGTTCCAAGTTCAAAGTACATAAAAAGAAAGGGAGGAGATGCCCAGAGGGGTCTTCTATCCCGAAGCTTTTTTGATGGCTCTCCATGCTGGTCAGCAGAACCTCCTTGGGAAGCTCCAGATAGCGCTGATCAAAACGGCCCAAAATGGGCTGCGGCCATTCGACCAAAGAAGCCACCTCGTCCAAAAGCGTCTCTTTCCAAACCACTTGGCCCTTTTGCTCCCGGGCCAATTGGTCTCCCCGCTCCTGAATCATCCGGGTGCGCTCCTGTCGATCAAGAACAACCCAGCCTTTACTCCTGATGACGTTCATATATTCCTGGGCTGTTCCCACGTCCCACGGTCCAGGCCCATGCACCCTATGTCCCCACGTCTGTCGGGAGGCGTGTAAAGAAGCTATCTGCACCGGAACCAGGGTATCGTCCATCAAGGCTAAAAGCCAACGGATAGGCCGGGCAAAGGTGAAACCGCTGGCCTCCCAGCGCATGCGCTTGGGCATGGCTAGTTTGCCCACAATGTGGGTGCAGATATCGGGCAGAATATCTTTGGTCTTTTGTCCCCCTACTTCTTTTCGCACAGCCAGATACGGTCCTTTGGGTGTGTCTTGGATAAAGATTTCGCTTTCTTCTACGCCCTGACTGCGAGCAAAACCCTGTCCGGCCCTGGTCAACTCCCCAGAATCGGAATAGGCGATGGCTTGGGGAGGACCGGTGATCACTTCCGATTTTTTTTCCTGTTCCCGGGCAATATCTTTAACTGACAGGACCAACCGTCTGGGAGTGGAAAAGACGTCCAGATTGGCATACGAAATGTACGCTTGGTCCAAGGCCTCGTGGGCCAATTCATCCAGGCCTTTCTCCAGGTCCGGCAGGAATCTGGCAGGCATTTCCTCCAAACCGATTTCAAATACAAAATCCGACATGTAGCCTATCCTTTCCAATGGTGATGGTGAGAAACTTCAGTATCCACTTGGAGAAAACTTTCATGACATGAGCGGAAAGCCGAGCTCTTCTCTCTGGGCCGCGTACAGCCTGGCCACAGACGAGGCCAAATGCCTGACCCGGGCGATATATCCGGTCCGTTCGGTAATGGAAATAGCACCCCTGGCGTCCAAAAGATTAAACAGATGTGAGCACTTCAAACAAAAGTCATAGGCCGGCCAGGGAAGATTTTTTTGGCACAGTTGCAAGCATTCCGCTTCACTGGCTGAAAAGAAATCAAAGAGCATCTGGGGAGTGCTCTCCTCGAAATTGTAAGTGGAATGCTCCACCTCGCTTTGGTGGTGGATGTTTCCGTAGGTGCAGTGCTCATTCCAGGTCAAATCATAGACCGATTCGCGTCCCTGCAGATACATACAGATCCGTTCCAAACCATACGTCAACTCCAGACTGACCGGCTCCAAGTCGATGCCCCCCACCTGTTGAAAATAGGTGAACTGGGTAATCTCCATACCATCCAGCCAAATCTCCCAACCCAGCCCCCAGGCTCCAAGAGTCGGAGATTCCCAGTCGTCCTCCACAAAGCGGATGTCGTGCATACTGGGATCAATGCCCAGGGCATACAGGCTTTGCAAAAAAATATCCTGGGCATTGTCCGGGGCCGGTTTAAGGATGACCTGATACTGGTAATAATGCTGCAATCGGTTGGGATTCTCCCCGTATCGGCCGTCGGTGGGCCGCCGCGAAGGCTGGACGTATCCTGTATTCCAGGGTTCCGGACCGATAACCCGCAAGGCCGTGGCCGGATGAAAAGTTCCCGCCCCTACCTCTACATCATAGGGTTGATGCAATACACATCCATGTCGGGCCCAAAAGCTTTCCAGGGTCAAAATAACGTCTTGAAAGTGCATTCCTCTGCTCCAATCTGATGATGCATTTGCTTAAGAGTCGTTGTGTGTTACGGCACAAAAAAGAGTGAGGTGCAACTCGCACCTTCGCCTGCAATCCAGACCTCTGGCCTCTGAGCTCTGGTTATGCATTCCAGTATGCCAGTATCCCAGCATTCTATTCTTCTGCCTGTCCTCTGTCTTCTGTCTTACACCCGGCGAAACCGCCCCCCGTCCCATTGCAATCCGGTATGATAGGTAACAAAAAAGTCCAGCACCTGCCACAGCTGTTTATCTCCGGGCTGGTCATCACCAAGACCAATCCAATCCTGCGGCTTTCCGAGCAAGAGCACTTGCATCCTGCCCAGATCAAGATCACTCACTGCAGACGACCTTTTGCCTTGTCTCCGACATTTTGGACAAATGGCCATCCCTTCTGTCCAGGAAAACCCTTCCCCAGCATCTCCTTGCAGAGCATCACCACACACTCCGCAGGTAGTCACATCCGGTCCATAACCATAAAGACAGGTCATTTTGGCCCGAAACAGTAACGGAAACGAGGCCGGGACCACCGCTGTGTCACTTAAGACCTGCAAGGCCTGCAGAACAAGGTCAAAGGCCGGCTCTGCCTGTTGAGCACCTATGTGTGCAGCTTCCAAAAACTTGATGCAATTTACGGCCATGCCCATTCGAGATAGATTCCGATGCAAACCGGCAAAGCGGTGGATCAAAATTCCCTGGCTCAAGGCCAAGTATCGCCCAGATCTCGGGGTGTGCACATCGACGCGCAAATGATTGAGAGTGTCCAGACACCCGGAAAAACGCCGCCGGCTGCGGCGGCCACCAAAGGCAAAGGCGGTCTCTACTCCCCGCAAAGGAGAAAAAAAGCGGACCCAGCAGTCGATTTCCCGAAAGGTCCCTACCCGCAACACCAGGGCATGCTCACTCCTGCTTTCCTGTCTGGTCATGGAAATGTAAGACTTAAAACCTCGCCTGAATCGGCATCCAGAGGATAGGCTTGGCCGTCAAAGGTCAACTTCACTCCTCCAGCATTTCCCAACTTGAGTTCCAAGGCCTGTTCAAAACGAAAAGTCACCGACTCTCCTGGGCGCAGGTAGAGGTCTCGCTGCTTGGCATCTATGCTTGCACTCATCCAGCAAGCTTCGTTCGCTTCGATTTGCAGGGCATGTTTGGTGTCGCCGGGAGGGGACTGGGGGGCCGAACCGGATTCCGAAGGGACGGGCTCTTGCTCAATCTCAGGACTTGTGCTCTCAGTCCCTGGGCTCTCTTCGGCCTGCTCCGAGCTGGAATCCTCTTCCTCTTGTTGACCCTGGTCCTCGGCTTCAGATCTCTCCTGAGCCGTATCCACCACTTCTTCACTGTCTTCCACCGGGGACGGAATCGATTGATCATCCCTTAATTGATCATCCTTTAGTAGTTCAGCTTCCGACTCCCCCCCTCGGGCTTCTTGGTCGAGCCCCGTGCCTTCCTCAGTATTTCGACTGGCCAGATCCGTTTCTTCTGATTCCTGGCCCTTGCCCATCCCCTGTATATCTTGGGATTCTTCAATGGACCGGGAGACTCCTTCTCTTTGCGAATTGGTCTGCAGCTCGGCCGAAGCCCAAAAGAGATCGTACACCAGCCAACCCAAGACCGCGAGAAGGATAATGGACACCAGAATGGATACCAATGGCCACTTGCTCCGACCCTTGATCGGCGTCAATTCACTCTGCAAATGCTCGGTCTCGTCTTCAAGCTCTTCATCTATCCCGGCTTTTTGGGCAAAGGTTCCAGCCAGCTCATCGGCATTGAGACCCAAGCATTGGGCATAATTTTTAATAAACCCTTTAGCATACACAGGATGCGGTAAGTCATTGACCCGTCCTTCCTCTATGGCTTCCAGGCTACTCACGCTGATTTTGGTCTTTTGCTGAATATCGTCTAACGAAAGTCCCTGCCTTTCTCGTTCTTCTTTGAGGTATGCACCGAGCTCTGAATAATCCATGGCAAGTCCTCACCCCCGCTTCGTGATCCTCAGTATATTTCTCAATTCATCTCGGGCAATCGAACATCGATCACAGCCTTTTCCCGCAGTCCCTGCATATATTCCGCATATCTCTTTTCCAGCTTCCGGGAATATAGCTGTTGCCTGATTTCTTCCTTAACTGTATCGAATGGTTGAGTTTGCTCGTCAGTAAATTGTTCAAGAGCCAAAATGGCAAAGTTTCCCTGCAGTGAAAAGACCTGACTCACCTCCCCGGGCTGGAGTTGTTTGAGGATTTCGCGCCATTCCGGCTTGAGATCTTTCCAGGCAAATTCACCCAGGTCTCCGCCCTGATCAGCTCCGGGGCCTTGTGACACTGATCGGGCTGCGTCAGCAAAGCTCGATTTTCCGGATACAATGGATTGCCGCACCTGCTTTAAACGATTCCTGTCCGGATGGATAATAATGCGAAGGTGAACCTTTTGTGGCTGTCTGTATTTATCTTCATGCTCTTCGAAGTACTCCCGCATTTCGTCCTCGCCAACCACTACCTTCTGACGGACCATATTACTCAGGACACTGGATTTCATTATTTCTTCGCGCATAGCCTGCCGGTATTCATCAAGGGTCATCCCCTGATCCCGGACAGCCTGCTCAAACTCAGCCTGATTCAGATTGTTTTCTTTTTTGATTTGCTCGATTTGAGCATCAATTTCCGCATCTGAAACATCAATTTCAAAACGCTCGGCTTCCTGCTTAAGGAGTGTATCGTTAATCATGGCCTCTAAAACCTGACGTTGTATGGCCGAAGAATTCTGTCCATTCTCCGGTCCCATATCTTCTAGGCCCGGCACACCCCCTTGAACTTCCGTCTTCAGCTCATGCAAGGTGATGACCTCCCCGTTGACCACGGCTACAATACAGTTCACCATCTTGGCTGACCCTGTAGTGCTCACCATGAGCATCCATATGCTCACTGCCAGCAGACTAACACATATCCGGAAAATTGAGATTCTATCTGTATTTTCTTTTCTTATCAAAACAATTCCCTTTTTCCATTCAGGAACACACTCGTATGAAAATGACTCAACCCCGGTCGCTGGCTTGGCCGACCAGGACCGCCAAGCCGAAGCCTGACCAAAGAGGGCGAAAGATTTTTAGCCCCTACAACCCACGCGCCAGTTTCATCCTGGATCAAACTGGCGGCTTCTTACGAGTAACAAATAACGAATAACAGGTCCGCCAGAGGTGGGACTGACGGCTATGTAAACATTCACACCCTTTCGTTCTAAGCTACAGGGGTGCTTTCCCAGCCAGGCGGTAACCAGCCCTTCAGCTCAAAATTGGTCAGAACCTCATATTGGGACTGATACGAAAAACAACCCAAAAGCCGTGATCAGGCCTTCAGCGCATCGCTGGGAAAGGCCCTGTACTGACACACGGCCAGAACTCAAAAGAGAATCATTCCAGGCCAATATACTCTCACGACTCTTGTGCTGAAGGGACAGGCACAGCCAATAAGTCGTCCAGCATCACGCCCGCCTCTTCAATTGCAGTAGAAATACTTGCTTTGTCCTCAAAGCGCAACTCCAATTTTGCCGGGGGGTCAAATTTGGCACGGTCCTGCCGGGCATGCAGCCAAGCCAGAAAAATCTCCGGATCTAGGGGCCTGCTATCCTCCGACCAATGTACTATCAGCCGGTTGGCGAACAGATCCGCCCGCTGGACCTGCAAGAGCGCCAATCGTCGTTTGAGCTTGAACACCGCCGCCAGGTTGTGCACCGCTTCCGGCAATGCCCCGAATCGGTCGTGCAGATCCTCAACCCATTCATCCAGTTGCTCATCGGAATTGGCCGAGGACATGCCCCGATAATATTGCAGGCGCTCCTGGGGATCTGGAACGTAATTGCCAGGGATATTGGCTTCAAACGTAATATTCAGTTCCGGATCTGTCTCTTGCTGCACAGGTTCGCCCTTTACTCGCCGCACCTCCTGTTCCAGCATCTCCAGAAAAAGATCCAACCCCACCTTGCTCATGGTTCCGGACTGGGCTTCCCCCAATATATTCCCGGCTCCGCGCAGACGCAAATCCTCCATAGCCACCTGGAAACCGGCTCCGTGATAATCCATGTCCAAAATGGTCTGCAGACGCTTGGACGAGCTTTTGGGTAACTTGCTCACCGAGGGTACAACAAAATATGCGTAGGCCTGGACCTTGGAGCGTCCCACCCGGCCCCGCAACTGATACAGCTGCCCCAGTCCAAACATCTGGGCCTGATCCACTATCAGGGTGTTGGCCCGGGGGAAGTCCAATCCGGATTCGATAATGGCCGTAGTAACCAGGATATCCACCTCTCCATGCCAAAAGGCGTGCATAGTCTCTTCCAGGGTGCGCTCAGCCATCTGGCCGTGAGCCATGGCTACCCTGGCCTCTGGGGCCAGGGACTGGACATATTCCTTGACCCGGGGCAACCCCTGGACCCGGTTGGATACCCAGAAGATCTGTCCTTGCCGGTCCAGCTCCCGTTGAACAATGGCCCCCAGCATGCCCTTATCGCGTTCCACAAGTGAGGTCTGCACAGCTTTGCGTTCCTGGGGCGGTGTTTCGATGACACTTAAGCCTCTGATTCCGGACAAAGAGAGCTGCAGGGTGCGAGGGATTGGAGTGGCGGTCAAGGTCAATACATCAATGGTCTGGCGGATATTCTTCAACTTCTCTTTATGCTTGACCCCAAAACGTTGCTCTTCGTCCAGGATAAAAAGGCCCAGGTTGGGGATATGCACATCGGATGAAAGCAGCCGGTGGGTGCCGATCAGGATGTCCACCTGCCCTTCTTCGGCCGCCTTGAGAATCTCTTTTTGCTTACGGGCCGGGACAAAACGACTGACCATTTCCACTTGGACGGAAAAGTCCTCCATCCGTTGTTTGAAGGTCTGGTAATGCTGCTCGGCCAGGACTGTGGTCGGGCAGAGCATAGCCACCTGCTTGCCGGCACATACAGCCCGAAAAGCAGCCCTGAGGGCCACCTCGGTTTTCCCAAATCCAGCATCCCCGCACACCAAGCGATCCATGGGCTCATCGCTTTCCATGTCGCTAAACACATCCCGGATGGCCTGCTCCTGGTCCGGGGTCTCTTCAAAACCGAAAGTGGCCTCAAACTCGCGCACCATGTCCTGGTCCGCAGCATAGGAATATCCTTTGGCCACCTTCCTGTAAGCATACATCTGAACCAAATCGTGGGCAATGGCCTCCAAGACCTTGCGCACCCGCTCCTTTGTCTTGCTCCATCTGGTGCTGCCCAGTCGATCCAGAGCCGGAGTCGCGTTTTCCGGACCTTTGTACTTTTGAATCAGGTTCAAACGGTCCGCAGGGACGTACAGCTTGTCGTCTCCTGCATACATAAGGACCAGATAGTCGTTTCCGGTTTGATCCACCTGCATCCGGGTCAATCCTGCGTACTGACCAAGCCCGTAATCCCGGTGTACCAACAGATCGTCAGGTTCTATTTCATCCAGCTTTTTAAGACCTTTGAAGTCATCGGTTCGTTGTGCCCTTTTCGCAGCTGAGCGGGTGGAACCGGGTTGCAGAACATCCTCGGACAAAATACGCACATGGTTCCATTGCAACTCATAACCGCCCTCCAACGATCCAATTAAGACAAAAATTCCCTTTCGATCAGCCTGATAGACGGTATGGAGCGTGATTTCCTCCTCTCCTATCAACTCCAGAAAGCGGCGTCTGGAATTTTGAGTATGAAAGACAAGGACAACCTGATACATGGTCCGGGACCACTCTTGTAAACCCTCAACCAGGGCCCTCCAGGGACGCTTGCGCTGTTCCGGCTGCCAGAAAATATCTTGGAATGAAGTAAAGCGGCGTTCCGGCATGGCCAGGTTTTGGTCCCGATCCCCCACCGGCAGGGTCTCAAAGAGGATCTGCTCTTGATCTATCCACAGTCTGCGAGCCCTTGCCGCCGGCTGTACAAGGCTCTTTTCCGGCCAATTGATTCCGATCCTCTCTTTCTCTGCTTGGATGAATGAGCTCCAATCCCCTTCAATTCCCTCCATCCAGGTCCTGGCCTGACTGGCATCCAGAAGCAGGAATTTGCTCTCCTCCCTGAACCATTTGCCCACAGAGGCGCTCTGGGGATAAAAAAGCCCCGGCCAGATGAAATGCCCTCCACCCTCCAAGGATGTTTCCAGGTGGGACTTTGTCGGCTTATCCAAGCTTCCTATGGTCCATAAATGCGTCCAATAATCCCGGGCCTCCTGCATGGCTTGCTCTTCAAAAACAGCAGGTACACAGGGCAAAAGGACCATTTCCTGCAATTCTTGCCTTGAACGCTGGGACAAGGGTTCAAAAGCCCGCATGCTCTCCACCAGGTCTCCGAAAAACTCCAACCTGACCGGCCAGGGATACCCAGGTGGAAAGATATCCAGAATATCCCCCCTCCAGGACAACTCCCCCACACGGGTAACCATGGAAACCCTTTCAAACCCGAGAATTATGGCCTGCTCAACCAAAAGTTCCGGAGAGAAATCCTCATTTTTGTGGATAAGCAAAGATTCCCGGTCCAGGATGGAAGGCGGCGGCCAATAGGGCAGTAAATTGTCCAGACTGAGGGCAAGGCCTTTGGGGCCCGGTTCATGGCCCAAAGCATATAAGGCGGCCCAGCGCTGAGCCCACAAGGCGCGATCCGAGTGCCGGGGATCAAATGCCGGCAGACTGACCCATTCCTGCTCCCAGGTTGGAAGTTCGGGGCTGGTTGCGGAGAAAAGGGCCAAAACGGACAAAATTTCAGCCAAAGTTCGCTGATCCGGGGCGATAAGGACCACGTTCCGGCCCTTATCCAGCTCTTGCCGGGCGATAATCGCCTGGGTGGCAGGGCCGCTTTTGTTAACGATGGGGTTTGGTTGCCTCAGAAGTTTTTGCAGTTTGGGAGGTATTAACACGAATTTGTTCCTTGATCACTCCAAAGGGCGGTTTAAAATTGATCAGAGATCAGAAATCAGAGGTCAGAGGTCAGTAAAAAACAAACAGCTATCTCTCCGATTTCTCCAGCATATAAAAGTACAACGGCTTTTTGCCCCTCCGTCTGGATATGCACAGCGCAAATGTGTGCCATGGGTCAAACCGGCAGATTCTTGCCCCAGATCATGGGTATCGCTTCCGAGATCCCAGATCAAGCCCCGGTCTGCTCAAAATTTGCGGACTGCCAATCCATGGCTTGCAAAATTTTCCACATTGGATCATACTTTTGGTGCTTGGGCGGACCACAAGCAAATTGAGAAACCAACAAAGGAGGCAGTTGGTTAATGGCCCAATATTTTCCATACTTTGAAAATGTCTCGGTTGCCGATCAAATCAAGACCTTACCCAATGAAGAGCTTTTGGATTTCTGGGAAGAAACTCAGTATATGGAATCCTATGCAGAAAAGGATAATGATCAACTCCCTTTTTTCAGTCTCGAATACGAACGGGCTGTGCTCCAGGAATTGCAGCTTCGGAGATGCATGGGACACCTTGAGTCCCGCTGACAAGAGTTTTTTTGAATAGAACAAGTAAAAAACCCCGAAAAGATTCGGGGTTTTTTACTTGGTATCTTTTTGATCTGTCTGCCTGCCGAGCTTTACCAACGCACTAGTTCCCGTCCCCGCAAACCGACCGGCCGATGCAGAAATAGGCAAAACCCTGGCTGGCCAGGTGTTCAGGATGATAGAGATTTCGGCCGTCAAAGATCACTGGAGCACTCAGTCTGCGCTTGATACTCGAAAAATCCGGATTCCGGAACTGATTCCATTCCGTAGCCACTGCCAGAGCCTGAGCCCCGTCCAAGATCCGATATCCATCGTCCCCGATCTCTACCAAAGGATTGTCCGCATACCACTGCCTGGCCCGCTCTCCGGCTTCCGGGTCATATGCCCGAACACTCATACCCTGTCCGGTTAAATCATCGATCAAGGCCAGAGCAGCTGATTCCCGGATATCGTCGGTATTGGCCTTAAAGGAAAGTCCCCAAACGGCCAGGGTTTTGCCGGCCACCCCTCCTTGGGGCTGAAAATACTCCTGGATCTTGGTAACTAACGTTATTTTTTGTCGCTGGTTGACGTCGTGCACTGCGGTCAAGAGCTGAGGCTCATAGGCGTTTGTTTTGGCTGTATTTATTAAGGCCTGGACATCCTTGGGAAAGCACGAGCCTCCAAAGCCCATTCCCGGGTAGATGAATTCATACCCAATGCGGTGGTCTGCACCTATACCCAGGCGGACTTCCCGTACATCAGCTCCCACCCGTTCACAGATATTGGCCACCTCGTTTATAAAGGATATCTTGGTGGCCAGCATACAATTAGCTGCGTATTTAGTCATCTCTGCGCTGCGAACGGACATAATCATCAGCTTGTCCCGGCTGCGGGCAAAGGGGCTGTACAGGACCTTAAGCAACTCCGCAGTCCGCACATTGTCTGTGCCCACAATCACCCTATCCGGCTTGAGGAAGTCCCCGACCGCATCGCCTTCTTTGAGAAACTCCGGATTGGAGACCACGTCAAACTCCAGCTGTTCCCCCCGATCGGCCAGTACCTGGGCAACGATCTCCCGGACGGCATCCGCAGTACCCACCGGTACCGTGGATTTGGTGACCAGGATCTTGTAATCTTCCATGGTCTGACCGACCTGCCGGGCCACAGCACTCACTGCGCTCATGTCGCAGGATCCGTCGCAATCAGCCGGAGTGCCCACGCAGATAAACACAAACAGGCTGTCTGCCAGGCCTTGGGCCAATTGAGTAGTAAAGGTCAGCCGCCCGGCACTATGATTGCGCTGGACCAGCTCCTCCAGCCCGGGTTCATAGATGTGAACTTTACCCTGCTGCAAGCGATCCACAATGTTCTTATCCACGTCCACACAGACTACCTGATTGCCCATCTCGGCAAAACAGGCCGCGGTCACCAGCCCAACGTATCCTGTCCCCACAATGCAGATATTCATCAGTCATTCCTGAAAGTTATTGTTTGTTATTTTCCAAGACATTAGGTTGACGGGACTGCAAAAACTCGTCTTACGGTCATTTGCGACAAAACTTAAAGCTATAACGATTTGTTTTTACTGACCTCTGACTTCTGACCTCTGATCTCTAGCGAGTGGAAAATCATTTTTTTTGCACTCGCATCTTCACTAGGTTTCCCTCAAACCTTTTTCCCACTCCTTGCGCATACTCTCCCCCACAGAGGAAAACCCCCTCACCTCCCTGATCCCTTGCTCAAGCTTTTTCTGGGCCTGTCTGACCCCCTGTTTGACTTCTTCCAGAGCCCTGATGGCTTGTTTGGGCCGAAGGTCACAGTGGTCTACGGCGAACCTGAGCAATCTTTCCCGGGCAGGCCACTTTTTCGAGCCTTCCAGGGTCAGGGCCATAGCATCATTTGGAAGATAGACAGTGGTGGTCACGACATCAAAGGTGGGGGCCAGCATTCCTCTTCTCGCCTCAGGATTGTCATAGAAGAGACAGAAATTTTTCCGGTGCGCATCGCCGTTTCGAAGGACAACACTTAAGGCAATCATTTTGAAAAGGTTGGCCAGGCCCTCCGCAAGGGAGTCCTGGAAGGAAAAATTCTTGAGAATTTTGCTCAGTTGCTCATAGCTGCCATGATATTTTTTCGTACTTGGAAAACCAGCCAGGACACAGAAGTCCTCAAAACCCAAATACCTATTTTCCTCTGTGAGATCAAACCTCTCAACCACCAGGAACTTTCCGTTTTCCGAAACCTCCCAATACGGTGTGGACAAGCCCGTGAACTTTGCTGCCAGCAAGCAAAAATATTCGTTGAAGGCTAAATGTGGATATTGAGCATCCCAGGTCTTGACTATATGGGTAGTAGCCCGGACTGCGAGCTTATGGTCCGGACTCATCTTTGTATTCCCCGGGTCCCGGACCAGGACCTTGGGCTGCACTCCAGATACACCTGAGGCAGCCGCATACATGCTCAACAGGTCCTGAAAAAGGTCCTCGGCTCCATCAAAAGTCAGTATATCTTGGACTTTGTAATCCGGAATGATTTTCCGGCTGGGCCGTGTTGCGCTTTGGTACTCAAGTCGGCCAACCTGGGATGGTCCTGTGGTCTCCAGGAGCTTAAGGTCATCGCAATCCGGAATGGCTTTTGTGAGGTAGTTTCGCAAAAATCCTTCAGGGAGATTCATGTCGAATATTGGATGCAGGGAACCAGCAGGAGAGGCGTAACTTTGCAGGCGAACAGGCATGGTGAGGGAAACGGATTGTTTCTGGCCCACATCTGGATTGTAGGTGAAGACATAGTACTGCTTTCTGCCCTCCCTACCCAGGGCTCCAGTCTGAAGGCCATCAGTGAGCACGTGGATCACAAGGCCTGCTCCATGAGGAGGTCATCCAGGGTCGGGGGTTCACTTATATCCGTGATCACCAATGTTTTGGAAAAAAGGTTCAGAATATTCAGGACCTTTTGGAGCCCTGGATCCCCTCCTGTTCCCCGTTCTAGGTTGCAGACAAAGGCCCGGGAGACACCGGCCCTCCTGCCCAGTTCGGACTGGTCCCAGCCCTTTTGTTTGCGTAAGACGGCTATCTGTGTGCCAAGTTCCTGCCTATCCATGTTTATTATTTTAGGCAAAAAAGCATATTTGTCAACTTTTGCCTATAATTCTAAACATAACATCTGTAGGCTAAAGATGGGTAATGTCAAAGGAAAGCATGGGACCGGAATTTCGGCACTGGCGGCGAGCGAAAATTGGTCGCCGCTTTTGATTATTTTTGGGCTTTGATTCTCAGATGGCTGTTCGTTTTGAGGACAAAAAAATATTACAGGGAATGTATAAACTCAGCAAAATGCACAATGCGCCGGCTGTTGTTCCGATGAAACAAAAGGTGCTCGAAATCCTTTTGTTTCCGGCTCAGATCAACCGCTTGCAGAGATTCTTCAACAGCAGCCTTTAATTCGGCAAGGTTGTGAATAGCAAAGCAGTTAACAAGAAACTGATAATCCGGTTCTGTCCGCGCCAGCATGAACATGACATCGTAATAATCACGTCCTTTGCCTCTGGCCAGCATTGCGGCAATCTTCATGGCGCACAGCACTGCTTCGGATGGAACCGGAAATGGGAAGAAAAAACCGCACCCCTTGATGAATTCCATGACGGGTTCATATGGTGTCTGCTGATCCTGGGCTTCGATTTTCAGTAAAAAACGTGCTTCGCGATGTCCGGAAATGCCTAAGCTAAACAGAAGCTCCGGGAAATACAGGCTGCGTCGAAACGCATTCAACCCACTCTTTTCTCGTTCTCTGGCCTTAACCTTCAATCCACTGCGTTGCAGGAAGGTAAGAACATCATCGGACATGCGGATGAACTCTTCTTCGCTCAGGTTTTTGCAGTCAAAATCCAAGTCTTCGGAAAAACGATCGATCCCCTTTGTAAGGCGCAGGTTTGTGCCTCCGATGAAGGTCATTTTGCGGATGTGCTCTGTGGTGGAAAGATAATCCAGAGTTAATAATTGCACATATTCTTTGAGGATGTGCTTTTGAAAGACTGCATTCTCAGCCATTGAGGCTGGATAGTAATTTTTGATTTGGTCCAATGAGATCATACGTTATACACCTTTTCAAGTAAGCGCATGCGCTTTTCAAGACGTGCACATTGGAAGCGTTTTCCCATTGACAGCCATGTCCGCCGGTCCCAGTTCTCACGCAGTATATCCCGATCGAGCCTGAGCTCGAGAAGCTCGGACATTGTATTATAGAAGGGATACAGATAGAGTAGATCCAACAGCGCCTTTTCTCTGGTCGCATAGGGGGTTGTCCGGCCGTCTGCAATGGGACGGCGTACATAGCCGAACATCAAATCGCTCTTGACGCTTTTGTAGGAGTACTCACCGAATGCGTTTGTAAACGAGGCGGTTTTCAGTGAGGTGACGCTGGTTATCTGGATCACGGATTCGGGAATCAATCCATACAATGCGAGTGCCGAGTGCAGGCTGATGTAGGAGGGGTTGTAGATTTTGCCGGCGATATATTCGGCGAAATCAGGCTTGTTTTTGTATTCGGGAAAGGCGTACCATCCACGCCGCAGATGCACGAGATATCCCTTGTTCGTCCAACGAACCAAATTATTGCGATCAAATCCCGGCTGCCATGCATAGACCTGATGAATGCTGAAACAGCCAAGATCGAACATTTTGTTTTTGAATTCAATCCAATTCATAAATTGTTTCCATTACGCAGCATATATGCTGATTTTTAGAAATAAAACTAATAATGGAAATTGTCAAGCAGGATTGGTGCTTGTGTCCATAAAGAGGAAAATGAAAAAGATGAAGATAGTTTTTACGTGGGGTAGGTTCCTGCATTGAAAGGGTGCGATGCCCAAGGTAAGTCAACTGAAATGGCTGTAGAAGATCAAGAGGAAGTAATTCATGAGTTTATAGGCCACAGTACCTGCCCTCTTTTATCGCTCCCACGCTCTGCGTGGGAGCCTTTCTTGACCGCTCTGCGGTCTTTTTGTGGACGCCGGAGCGTCCCAGGGAGTTCCCACGCAGAGCGTGGGAACCATAAAAAACATGTCGTAAAATCTTTTCCGGTACACCGGAAAGGTTTTTGCCGCCAACTGGAAAATGCACATATGACGCAGCTCTAAACCAGGTTTTTTTTGCGGAGCCATGAATTTCAGACTTGACATACTCTTTGGTTTTGGACAAAATATGTCTTACAAATAAGACACAGAGGTAAATATGTCTTATTTGTAAGACGTTATTTCCTTGATACATCTCAAGTGGCGCAAACAAAGAACCCTCTCCTAACCCTCCATCCCGTCTGGAAGGCAGGCGGCAGGAAGGGAAATCAGAGGAGGAAAGCTTTCGTATCGAAAACCAGACAATGAACATATGACGCGGCATTAGGGGTGATGGCAGGAATGAAGGTGCGAACGTATTCACGCTATACCATGCGAGCAATACATTTGCTGGGAACGCTTATCAAATCCAATAGGATTGAGAAGCGGATCAAGGCCCGGGAATTGGCTGAACGAGCCGGTATTTCCCGAGATTTGCTGTATCGTATTGAAAAAGGCGATCCCAGGGTCGAACTAGGGGCAGCGCTTGAAGTAGCGGCCATTGTTGGCGTGCCTCTTTTTTCGGCGGACATGACCGAGATTGAGGAGCGAAGCAGACAGGCAACAGAAAAATTGGCGCTGCTCCCTCGTGCTGTTCGCAACCGCCAAATGAAAGTGAACGATGACTTCTAGAAATACAAAGAGCGATATTCCGAACGAGGTTTACGTTTGGATCTGGCTTCCGAATCAAACGCACCCTGTTGTAGCTGGCCGTCTGGCGTCCACATCCCAAGGTTTTCAGTTCAATTATGGACGAAGTTATCTGGAACGAAAAGATGCCATCCCTATTTACCTGCCGGAATTGCCGCTGCAGCCCGGGCTACTGCCTTTGCCGCCTGGGCTTTCCATGCCCAGCAGCCTGCGCGACGCATCGCCTGATGCTTGGGGTCGTCGTGTCATCATGAACCGACTGTTGGGCAAACAAAACCACAATACGGACACCGCCAGGATCGATGAGTTGACCTATATGCTGGAATCGGGATCTGACAAAATCGGTGCTGTCGACTTTCAAGCTTCACCACATGAATATGTTCCCAGGGTTGCCGAGCAAGCAAAACTGGATCAACTGCTGGAAGCGGCTGAACGGGTTGAAAAGGGTATGACCCTGCCTTCAGATTTGGAAAAGGCGCTCATGCATGGCACCTCTTTAGGCGGAGCGCGACCCAAAGCTCTGATCGACGGTGACGATACCAAATATATTGCAAAGTTTTCGAGCAGAACCGACTTTTTCCCTGTGGTGAAGGCAGAGTTCATGGCTATGAGGCTGGCAGCCTTTTGCGGTATTGATGTGGCCAAAGTTAAGCTTGTCAAGGCTTTGGGCAAAGACGTTCTGCTGGTCCAACGCTTTGATCGTCAGAAATGCGACACCGGATGGTTGCGAAAGGGTATGGTTTCTGCCTTGACCCTTTTGGAGCTGGACGAAATGATGGCCCGTTATGCCAGTTACGAGCACCTGGCAGAAATCGTGCGCTATCGTTTCAGGAGGCCGCAAGCCACTTTGCGCGAATTGTTCTCCAGGCTGGTGTTCAATGTCCTGTGCAGCAACACAGACGACCATGCCCGCAACCATGCCGCTTTTTGGGACGGTTCGCGTTTAAGTCTTACACCGGCATATGACATTTGCCCCCAGGCCCGCACCGGCCAGGAAGCAACCCAAGCCATGTTGATTTCAGGTCACAATCGTTTCAGCCGCTTAGATGTTTGCAGAAATGCTGCACTCCAGTTCCTTCTGTCAAAAGCAGAAGCCCAGACCATCATCGATCGCCAAATAGAAACTATCCATCAATATTGGAATCTGGTCTGCGAAGAAGCTGAACTTCCTCAGGCAGACAAAAGCTTGTTGTGGTCAAGGCAGTTCTTGAACCCTTACTCTATTTGATGTGATTATGGAAATGTTGAAAGGCAAAACGCGTATGTATATACTGTAATATATACATGAAAAAAGAGATGCGAGATGAAAAAAACACAAACTGCTAAGCTATTTAAAAATGGCAGTAGTCAAGCAGTGCGACTTCCTATTGATTTTCGTTTCAATGGTGATGAGGTGTATATCTCTCGGGATGAGGCCACAGGAGATGTGGTACTTTCAAACAGGCCAGATGTAGGTGCATGGAAAGACTTCTTCGATCTTATCCATTCTATTCATGATTCAGATAATTTCATGGCTGATAGACCGATGAATGTCCTCGCACAAGAACTTGGTATCTTTGATGATTATTCTTCACAAGAAGATTTTGGAAGCTGATTTATGCTCTATATGTTGGATACCGGCACATCAAGTTACTTAATAAAATGGCGCTCTGCGAAAATAGAGACACAGCTCAAAAGTATTCTGCCATCAAAGATCTGTATATCAACAGTAACCCGTGCAGAACTCATGTATGGGTTAAAGCGTTTGCCTGCCGAACATCGAATACACTTGGCTGTTCATCAATTCTTCAAAATCATTCATATATTAGCTTGGGATTTATAGTCAGCCGATTGGTATGCAGAAATAAGCCATCAGCTCGTTTCCTCCGGTCGACCTATCGGGGAGCTTGATATGATGATCGCTGCCCACTCTTTGTCCATCGGAGCTGTCCTGGTGACAAACAACATGCGCCATTTTCAGCAAATCAAGGCCCCATTATTGCTTGAAAACTGGATTTGATCAGCCAGCACTCGAGTTTTATGGTTCCCACGCTATGCGTGGAAAACACATATGGACGGCTCCAGCGTCCAAAACAACCGCAGAGCTGTACGAGAGGCTCCCACGCAGAGCGTGGGAGCGATAAATAATAATACCAACTCGTCAACTAATCATCTGGCCTGCAATCATTATCCGCAAAAAAAATTCTGATTAAACAGAAAATGACAGAGAATGTCTATGTAGCGTAAGTCTTAACTTCACGATACAGACGGTCGCCGAGTCTCGTTCGCGCTTCTTCCAGATTGAAATCTTCTTGCAATCCCA
>CAZUER010000055.1:0-24531 GCA_964619345.1 uncultured Desulfohalobiaceae bacterium | reverse complement strand
GCACGCCAACCAGACCAGATTCGCGGCTTTGAACCGAGTAGGAGCCGGAAAATTCAAGCTTGGAGTCCGTGGACATGATATTCAAGGTGGAATCCGTGTTTTGCATCCAAATAGTGCGTAAAAAGGCGGCTCCTGTCTTGGCCGGGATGATACTGGCCGCCTTTTGCACCCCTTCCAGGATCTCTTCTTTGGTCACTGTTACGTGCATGGAAAAGGGTCTCCTTTCAGCTTTACCTTCGGCAAATCTGAAATCTTTTTTGCCCCACAGCGGACAAAAAAGAATCTTTGCCGGATTGATGTGTCATGAAACTCGAGGCTTCTCTCTGGTTTTGTCTGCGCTTTCAGCGCATTGTTTCAAAAGGGTTTGCACTTGGGATTTCAGTTCCGGGCGATCTTTCTGCAGAGATTGGATCCTCTTGAAGGCATAAATGACGGAGCTGTGATTGCGACCTCCGAACAGGGAACCGATTTGAGTAAACGATGTGTTGTGCAGCTGTCGGCAAATGAAAATGGCAATTTGCCTGGCCAGGACGGTTTTTTGCTGGCGGCGGTGGGAAATGAGTTCCTCGACTGAGAGGGAAAAATGTTTGGCCACCTGGCCCATGATTTCCTGGCAGGAAAGTGGCTGCGGCTTGTCGTTTCCGGCCTGAGCAATGAGGTGTGAAAGGTCCTGACGCTGGTTTGATGAACGCAGATCTTGTTGGGCTAAGAGTCTGAACAGGATCTGGGTTATGGATTGGAAATCCATGCATTGCCTGGCCAGGGCAAGCTGATCGCCTTCTGATAGGTGCAGCCCGTGTTGTTCGTTTTCCAGTTGAACAAACCTGCCCCGAATATCCAGATCCGGAGCTTTCAAGTGCAGGATGATACCTCCTTCCAGCCGGGAGCGGAGCTTGGGATGTATCTCCCCGTCTTCCGGAATTTTTTGCAGACAGGAGAAAATCATGGGAGTCCCCGTTTCTTCCAGGACGTCAAAGACCAGGATGAGTTCGTCCTGCAGGGCCCGGGATTTCTCGATCTGTTGCACATCGTCGACCAGTAAAGCTTGGGCCTTGCACAATTCATTGCGGGCTCGTTCCTTGTCCTCAGCTGAAAGGCTGGCCAGACTGAAAAGGTCTTGGCAGGCAAGGGCCAGCACGGGTCCGGGTTGATCTGGGGTCAGGAAAGAATTGGCCATGGCCAGCAGCAAGTGGGACTTGCCGCAGCCTCGAGGTCCGCAAATCAGTAAGGGGGAAGTCGGCCACCGGGACTGATTGACCAGGGCCTTGGCGGTCAAAACTTGATCCCTGTTCTTGTCATTATGCAGAAAACGTTGAAAAGTACGCCGGCCATCGCCCTGAAAAGGGGGAAAGATGCGCTCTTTGGGTTGATGGCGGTAGGTTTGGTTTTGATAAACAAAAGCGGTTATTCCCGGCACATATTCCCGGATGAAGGCTTCGAAGTCTTTTTGCAGGAACTGCCTGAACCAATCCTGGAAATAGGTATGAGGGAACTGGATCATCAGGGTCCCGTCCGGCTGGGCCTCAAAAGAGACAGAGTTGGCCCAGGAGGGATTGGCCTGGGTTTGTGAGGGTTGGAAGTGGTTTTGAATGATCTGCCGCAACGTCCCTTGATTCCAGTCAGTCATAGGCATTCTCGAGTTGGAAAGGCCGAAAGCTTCCATCATTGTCGGAGAACCGCTGTGGCCAGTTCGGGTAAGACCTGTTCGGCCGGAGCATCAAAGCGCACATCGGTTATGTCGTCAAAGTAGGTTCTGCCTATATTGATCTCGATGATTTTGCCTCCGCTCAGTTTGACTTGGCGGGGCAGGACATTGGCCGGAGCAACCTCGCCGGAGGTTCCGGTAATGATGAGCACGTCGGTGGTTTTTAAAAGCTCCAGACTTTGCTGGTGGGCCCGGACTGGAATGGGCTCACCGAAAAAGACGACGTCCGGGCGTATCAACCCCCCGCAAACCGGGCACCAGACCGGGATGGACTGAGAGCATTGGGCCAAGATCTCCTCTGAAGGGCGTTCCACTCCACAGCTATGGCAATAAAAGCGTTGAAAGTTGCCGTGGTACTCAATAACCAGGCTGGATCCGGCTCTTTGATGCAGGTTGTCGATATTTTGGGTAATGACCCCGGCCAAACGGTTGTTCTTCTCCAGTTCGGCTAAGGCCAGATGGGCTGGGTTGGGCTGGCTGCGGTCCAAGAGATCCACGGTTTCCAGCATAAATTCCCAGACCTGGCGGGGGTTGTTTTCCAGGGCATGGGTAGAGGCCACTTCAAAGGGGTCGTATTTGGACCAAAGTCCCCCCGGACTGCGAAAATCGGGGATGCCGCTGGCCACTGAAATACCGGCCCCGGTAAAGGCCGCCGCTGTTTTGCTTTCCTTCAAAATAAATGCTGCTTTTTCCAGCAGAGTGCTGTCCAGTCCAGAAACCATAGACAACTCCTTGGCATACAATGCGGTCCTGAGCACAACTGTGAATATATATCAGGAATTGGAAAGAAAAACAAGTCTGAACAATATTTCAACGGGTTGAAATATTGTACGAACTGTGTGAAAATTTCATCCGCATTCAGAACCGGTGATCAGATTGTGAATAAAACGCGGTCCAGCCAGATCAACTTCGGAAGAATTTGAGAAACCTGCGCAGAATGAGGACACTATGATGCATCATTTTCTGCTGGCTTTGCTTGGGGTTGGGGTGGGGGTGGCTGCCTCCTTTACCGGATTGGGAGGAGGTTTTCTGATGGTCCCTCTTTTGCTGTTCATGGGATATTCGGCCCAGCAGGCGGTGGGGACTTCTTTTGCGGCCATATTGGTCATTTCCCTTTCGGCCTTCATCGCTCACAACAAATTGGCTAATGTCGACTACCGGGCCGGGATTCTGCTGGGAGTTGGGGGAATCATCGGGGCTCAGATCGGAGCCAGGCTGGTTGAACATGTCTCCACTCAAGGGTTTAAAAGGATTTTTGCCTGTATCCTGGTGGCCCTGGCGGTGTACATGTTTAAGAAATAGCCGCGGCGTGAGCCTCCTGGATGCGCTGGGCCACATAGTCAACTTCTTCCGAGTCTGAGGAAAGGAGGTCAAAGCAATATCCGTCCTGTCCCAGGAGCCCTCCAGGGACGATATCTCCGAGTTCCTCCGGGTCGGTGATCATATCGGCGAAAAAGCAGACTGAAAGCCAGCGTGCTTCCGGGTCGTCATCAATAACGTCGATCATAGCCATAAGCTCCCGGCTTTGTCCCGTGCGCTTGCCGCGCAGGGAGTAGCTCACTCCGGGTCGGGCCTTGAAATCAATTTGTACATCCGAAAATCCGCTCAATATTTCAGCTAATTGGCGGAAAGTTTCTTTGGCTTCATCTTCGGGCCATTGAGTCAAAAATTCGTTCATCTCTTGGGGATAGGCTTGGTTCATCGTGCTCTCCTTTGCGGGTCTCAACCTGGGATGAACTCTGATAACTAATTATCAGGCCCAGGGGCTGAAAATTAGCGTTGGGCGAAACTGGTGATTTCTTGATGATAGGCATTTATTCCCAGGGCCATTCCCCAGGCCATCCGTTTAAGATACGCATAGTCCTGCAGACGTTTGCGCTCGGTGGGGTTGCTTAAGTATCCGGTCTCCACCAGAATGGCCGGCATTTGAGCCCCCATGAGGACGTAAAATGGGGCTCTGCGCACGCCGTGGTCATTGACTTTATAAAAGCGGCGGCCGTAATCCAATGTCTCCTGCAGCACTTTATGGGCCAGGTTCTCCGATTCTTCTATCTTGGAGTTGAGCATAAGATCGGAGAGTATGAGCTGTAAGTCGCTGATTTTTTTTTCTGAAACCGAGTTTTCTCTCGCCGCCACCCGCACCGCTTCCTCTGAGTTGGCCAGATTGAGGTAATAGATTTCCAGGCCGTGGACCTTGGAGCTGGAATGGGCGTTGACATGCAGGGACAAAAAGAGGTCTGTTGACTTGGCATTGGCCATGGCCGTTCTTTCCTCCAGGGGAATGAATACGTCCGTGGTCCTGGTGTACAGCACGTTATAGCCCTTTTCTTTCAATATTTGGCCCAGGATCTTGGCCAGTCGAAGATTAATGTCTTTCTCCATGATCCCGGAACAGACCGCCCCCGGGTCTTTGCCCCCATGCCCGGGGTCAATCATGATGGTCTGAATGTCCAGACCGAGTTGCTCTATCAGGCTGCCGGAGATGTTTTGTTTCCCTTCCTGAGCTGCTTTGGCCAAAGCTTCGCGGCTTTTTTCTTCTCCTTTGGATTGTTTGGGGGCGTAGACGTCCACCACCACCCGGTCCGGGTTTTCCAAAGCAAAAACCCGGTAGGTGTCCAAGGCATTGACATCTAAGACTACCCTGGTTTGATTGGGCCGGTACTGGCCGGTGCGGACTTTGCGCAGGATTCCGTCGTTGATGGACAGTTTCTCCTGCACCTCACTATTCAGTCGAGTATTGAGAACATCCACCACTACCCGGTAAAATGGCTTGCCGATACTTGGATCGGGCTTGAGGAGCATGTCTTTATATCCGGCCTGGGAGTTCAGATCCAAGACAACCCGGGAGTACTCATCGCTGCTCCAGTGGCGGATGGTCTGCAAATGGGCCGCATCAGAGGCATGCTTGTCTTCCCCTTCTCCTGCCCTTTGGTTTGCTGTTTTCCAGGATTTGATGTGCGACGGGTACTGGGCTTCGAGTTTCTTGAGAAGGGCTGTGGCTTCGGGCCTCTTGTCGCCCTGGGGATGCTTGCGGCGGATATCCCGGAGAACTTGGTAGGCTCTTTCCGGGTCATCCAGATTGTGGAGCAGGACCTTGGCCTGGAAGAGTTTTGCATCGTCGGTCCATGTATGGTCCGGAAACTTGTCGCCCACCCGTTGAAAATACTTGACAGCCTGAACAAAGTCCTTTTGGGCATACGAATGTTTTCCCAGCTCCTGATAGGTGCGACCCAGGTAGTACAGGGATTTTGCAGCCAGCGAGCCTGTAGGGTTTGTCTCGTAAGCCTTCTGGAAGTGTCCGGCCACCTGCATCCAGTAGGAACGGTACTTGGCCTTTTCCGAGTCCTGACGCAGATCGTGAAAGGCTCGCCAGCCGGTCTGGAACTCTTGGGTCGGATCAGCCGCCCAGACCGAAGTGCAGAGGAGGCAAAGGACCAGAGTGATCTGGGCCCAAAGGAGGTATTTGAAGAGGGGCATAAATATTTCAATGTGGCTTAAATATTTTTCCCACAGGGTAATAGAAGACCAGGCATGTGGCAAGGGTGGGAGCCCTACTCCACAGTCACGCTCTTGGCCAGGTTGCGGGGTTGATCCACGTCTTTGCCCAGATAAACAGCCATTTCATAGGCAAAAAGCTGCAGGGCAGGCAGAAACAAAAAGCTGTTCAACGGTCCCCAGACCTGGGGCACTTCCCATATGGGCTCCAAGCCCAGGCCTGAGCCCGGATGGGACAAGGCCAGAATAGGTCCGCCCCGAGACTGGACCTCTTGCAGGTTGGCTTGCAGCTTGGGCAGCAGCTCATCGGTCGGAGCCAGGGCAAAAGTAGGAAACTCCGGGTCGATCAAGGCGATGGGACCGTGTTTCATTTCCCCGGCCGCATAGCCTTCGGCATGAATGTAGGAGATCTCCTTGAGCTTGAGGGCCCCTTCCAGAGCCAAGGGCATGTTTATTCCCCGCCCCAGATAGAAAAAGCTCCGGGCCCGGCTGAAATCTTGGGCCAGCCTGGCCGCCTGTTCCTGCATCCCCGGCAGGGCGGCTTGCATGATCTGGGGCAAGTCCCGCAGGCCGTTGACTGCCTGGCTCACAACTTCGGGACTCAAAAGGGATCGTTTTTGTCCCCAGTACAGAGCCAGGAGAAGAAGGGCCACCATCTGGCTGCACATGGCTTTGGTGGAGGCCACGCTGATTTCCGGTCCTGCCTGGGTATATATGACAGCATCCGACTCTCGGGCCACGCTGGAACCAAGGACATTGCACAGGCCCAAGACTTTGACTTTTTGTTCGGATGCAATACGCAAACCGGCCAGGGTATCTGCTGTCTCCCCGGATTGGCTGATGGTTAAAACCAGGTCGCGCTGCCTGAGGATTGGACTGCGGTAGCGAAACTCGGAAGCGATATCGATCTGGACCGGGATCTGGGCCCACTTCTCTATCTGGTATTTAGCCCACAAACCGGCATGATAGGATGTTCCGCAGGCTACGATATGCAAGACCTCCGGAGTGGGCAGCTCCTTTATTTCATCCAGCACCACCCGGTTCTGTTCCGGATCTATCCGACCGGCTATGCAGTCCCTGATCACCTGCGGTTGCTCCATGATCTCCTTGAGCATGAAGTGTTTGTAGCCGCCTTTCTGGGCGGCCTGGACATCCCAAGAAATGTGCTCCGGTTTTTTATCCACCTGGTGCATGGTATCAAGATCCAGAACTTGCCAGGAGCGGGGGGTAATGTGCACCAACTCCCGGTTTTCCAAAAAAACCACCTCCCGGGTATAGGGCAGAAAAGCGGGAATATCCGAAGCCACAAAGTTCTCCCCGGTTCCCAGGCCCAGGATCAAGGGGCTGGAGTGTCTGGCGGCCCAGATCTCCTCCGGGTTCTGCACATTGATCACCGCCAGAGCATACGAGCCATCCACTTGGTTTAAAGTTTCTTTCATGGCTTGGGGAATGTCTTGACCCTGGTTCAAGGCCCGGCTGATGAGATGGACCAAGACTTCGGTGTCCGTCTGGGAGTTAAAAATTACTCCCTGGGATTGCAGCTCTTCCTTGATTGAGTGATAATTTTCAATAATCCCGTTGTGCACTAGGGCCAGACGATTTTCAGAGTCCCGATGGGGGTGGGCGTTCTCCTCAGTAGGCAAGCCGTGGGTGGCCCAGCGGGTATGGCCCAGGCCGGTGGTGGCATAGACCACGTCACAGGATTCGATTTTGGCCGCCAAGCAGTCTAACTTGCCTTGGGCCCTGATGGTTCCCAGTTCTTTATTCTGAACATAGGCCACTCCGGCCGAATCGTATCCCCGATATTCCAATCGTCGCAGCCCGTCCATGATCACCGGGACAGCCGGGCGGTGTCCGCTGTAACCGATTATTCCGCACATGGGGTAGTCTCCTTTGTTAGGTTTCAGGTGTCAGGAAAATCAAGGGAGTATGAAAAATTTTCTATTCTTGACTGAAACCAGAAACCTGATCCCGCCATAGCGGGACTGAAACCTCTGGTAAAATCGTCAAATCAGATTGTACGTTTCATCCTTGATCAACCCGGCAAATTCACTTTTTGGGCGCTTTGGCCCAAAAAATATTTCAGATTTGCCGGAGGCAAAGCTGAACACTGTCATCTGTCATCTGTTCCCTGTCCTCTAACAGCCCTGTCCACAAACTCGGGCCACATTTGAATCAGCTTGCGCAAGGCCTGACCGCGGTGACTGCGGCTGGATTTTTCTTCCCTGGTCATCTCGGCCGCTGTCCGCCTGCTCGGGAGGTCAATAAACAAGGGATCATAGCCGAAGCCTTGTACTCCCTGAGGAGCGGTAGCGATCCGTCCCTCCCAGCTTCCGTCCACTACCAGTTGTTCGCCGTTTGGGGCGCAGGCTGCCAGGACGCAGCGGAATCTGGCCTGACGGTCTTTACCTCTCAGATGAGCCATGGCCTTGAGGAGCTTGGCGTTGTTCTCATTATCTGTGGCCTTTTCCCCACAGTATCGGGCTGAATAAACTCCCGGTGCCCCGTTTAAGGCCTCCACTTCCAGGCCGGAGTCGTCAGCCAGGGCAATGCACCCAGTGCGTTCGCATACATACCTGGCTTTGTACAGGGCATTGGCCTCAAAGGTCCGGCCGGGCTCGGGAACTAGGCCAATGCTTGGGTAATCGTCCAGTCCCAAGACCTGCAATTCTGGGTCCAAATTCGCCAAGAGATCTTTGATTTCGACGATTTTTCCTTTATTGGCAGTGGCCAAAACTATATGCATAAAATCTCCTGATAGATGCGAGTGCAAAAACTGTTTTTGCACTCGCCAGAGGTCAGTCACGCCATGGCGTGATCAGATGTCAGAGGTCAGCAAAAACAAGTACTTATAGTTCCATGTTGTATAACAAATTAAAATGAAGCGACTTTTTGCAGTGACTTCCTGATAGAGGGAACATCTTTAAAGAAATTATAGTCAGGGCGGCCTCAGGCCGCCCTGACTATAATTTCTCCTGGGGTTCCGGATTTGTTTCTCCGGGCAGCCCCAGCCTGGATGCCAAGGCATCCAGGCCGTCCATGGACCGGATATGGATGTCCCGTTGGGGATAGGCGATAACAATTCCGTACTCTTTAAAGATTTTGTTGATGTCATAGCGGATCTCAGACTCAGCCATCCACCCGTAATCAATGGATGCGAAGAAATAGAGAGTAAATTCCAAAGAGCTGTTTCCAAAGTCGGCAAAACGGACAAAGGGGGCTGGCACCCTTAATACATGGGGGTGAGTGTCGGCAATATATATCAGAAGACGTCGGACTAACTCAATATCCGTGCCGTACGCTACTCCAACCCGGACTTTGCGGCGCAAGGTTTTGTCCTGGCGATGGGTCCAGTTGGTGATTTCTTCGCTGATCAGCTTGGAGTTGGGTAAAAGGATGGTGGAGCGATCAAAGGTCTGGACCTCTGTAGTCCGAATGTTTATCTGTTTGACCTCCGCCCACAGATCCCGGATCTGAACCACATCACCCGGCTGGATGGAGCGGCCGAACAGGAGAATGATCCCGCTTATGAAATTGTTGAAGATGCTTTGCAGACCAAAACCGATACCCACACTGAGTCCGCCGGCGACAACGGTCAGGCTGGTTAAGTCCAGGCCTAGAAAGGCCAGGGCCAAAAGGATGTAAATGGTCCACACCCCATAGGTAATGAGGATATTCAAGGAACCGACTGTTCCACTGTCCAGTGATTCGTGCAATTCAGCTGCGCTTTGCAGCAGGGACTTGAGGACCACCAGGCCGGAGCGGGCCAGATAGAAGCCGATGAGGACTATGATCAGCCGGAAGAGGTTGATGGACAGAAAACCCCAGCCCAGTTTGAGCTTGGAGAGTTCCTTTAAGAACTGAAAATCCCCCAGGGTCATGCCCAGCCAGAGGATAATTATGGAAAAAGAAAACAGCCAGATGATGGGCACCCCGGCCCCCTGAACCAATCCGCGGCCTAAAAAACCCAGGGTGTTTTCCGGGAACTGACCGATTTTGTTGCTTAAGAGTCCAGTGGTACAGTTGCCTAACTGCAGGCAGACACAAAACACGAACCACAAGGAGGTCAAAAGCAAACTCATATGCACCCATCCGGCCAGAGTAATCAGGATGAACACAGTGAATAAAAAGATGGTGATCCGGTACAGGGCCCGTTCCAGCTTCACATTGAGACGGGATTTGTGACGCTTAAAAAAAATAATGAAAACGGCCAGCAGGAAGATCCAGATGGCGGCGGTCAATATCGGAGGGAGGATGACGTTTTGCAAAGCCAGGGAGGAGGCGAAGGGAAACCACAACAAGCGTAAGGGATTGGAATAGAATTCGGATTTATCTGCGACCATGGAGAACCGGATCATCCACAGGAGCAGAATAAATCCCCAACCCAGGATGATCTGAGCCAGGGTTTGGAAGATCAAGGATTGAAAGCTGCTTTGAAAGAAGGTATTGGCTATCAGCAGAGCCAAGGCCAAGGATATGAACAAAGGGGCCGGGAGCATTCGCTTCAGGGGCAGGGCACCCTCCCTGCGTTTGGCCAGGGCCACAATAATCAAAGAGAGAACACAAAAAAGGGAAAAAAGGGTCAGGATCTGCAAAAGAAACAGGGGCCAGTTGAAGTTGCCCAAGACGAAAAGATGGGTGTAGATGGGAAGATTCTGTTGCCACTGCGAAAATTGGTCTTTGATAGCTTCTGTGCTGAGCTTGAATAATGAAAAACTGGGCTGCAGGAAATATTCTCGCCATGACACTTGCAGGTCTTGGCTGACCATTTTTTCGAATTCCTGGATTTGCTTTTCCAGCTCTTGGGCCGGTTGCCGGCCGCGATCCAACTCCTTTTGCAAGTCTTGAATGCTGGAAAGCATTTTGCCGATCCGGACGATTTCCGATCTGGCCTGTTCCGGCCCCAAAGCCTGAGGGGAAAGTGCGAGCTGATTGCGAAGGTCTTGCTGTCTGTTCTGGATATTTTTTTCCAAGGAAAGGAGTTCTTCCCGGGTCTTGTTGACCGGCTGCAGTGCTGTATGGAGATCTTGTTGGAGTTGACTTACGTTGCGCTTGAGGATTACCAGTTCTTTGAAGTTTTTTTTGATAAATCCCTTCAGCTGAATTAAGACATTCAACCGATTGGACAAGCGGTCCATGTTTTGATGTAAATCGGCCAGAATGGAGGGCAGCTTTTTCTGCAAGCGGTCGACTTGGCTTTGCTGTTCCTGCAGGGCTTTGCGTTGGGCCTGGAGCAAGGAATCCAGGGATTGCTGCTCCTTGCTCGCTTCTGAAGACGTTTCCGCAGCAGGGGTGGTTTCCTGATCGGTGCTTTGGGCCTCAAGGTGGGCTGGGAAAAGGATGAGAAAAAGGCAAAACACACCGATCAACAGGGAAACCGGGATCGGTCCTCTCCATGCCGGTTCTCTGAGCGAAATGCAAAACAGGACACGAGTGTGCAAGGTGTTGCAACGAGCTCGCATGACCATGTCTTCCTCCATGTAAAACTTCCGATTGGATTCACTGCCTAACGTCTTTTTATTCAGACATCAATAACTGGAAGATATGGAAATAAAACAGAGTGATAGATTTTGTATGCCCGGCCCGGTCCGGATTTTGACTGTAAGTCTGGGCTGTCCCAAGAACAGGGTGGATACGGAAAGAATGCTCGGGCAATTGGGTGGAGCATATCGGCCGGCTTCCGAAGCCCGGGAGGCCGATGTGGTCCTGATCAATACCTGTGCATTTATCCAACCGGCTGTGGAGGAATCGGTGCAAACCATCCTGCACATTGCCCATGAGCTCGGTTATGCTTCCAAGCGTCCTTTGCTGACGGTGACCGGATGCCTGCCCGCCCGATACGGGGTGGCGGAGTTGAGCCAGGAACTGCCTGAGGTCGATCTTTGGCTCTCCCTGGATGAGCAGTCTCTTTTTGCCCACCGCCTGGCTCCCTATTTCGACCTCCCCCTTCCATCCTCTTTTCGGCTCTTGACCACTCCGCCGGGGTATGCCTACCTCAAGGTCAGTGAGGGCTGTGAACATAAGTGCGCTTTCTGTACTATCCCTGCCATCCGAGGACGGCTTCGCTCTGTACCCTTGGGTGAGGTGCAAGGAGAAGCCATGCGTTTGCGGGACCGTGGCGTGCGGGAATTGTGTCTTGTAGCCCAGGATCTTTCGGCCTATGGACGGGACTTAGGTTGGGGAAACAGCGGGTTGTGCCGTCTGTTGGAAACTCTTCTCCAGGTGTCCGGGGTGGATTGGATCCGGCTCATGTATTTGTATCCTACAGGACTGAGCCGGGAGCTTCTCCAATTTGTCTCCCAGACTGGAGCGCCTCTTCTTCCGTACATAGATGTACCGTTGCAGCACGCCCACCCGGATGTATTACGCCGTATGGGCCGGCCTTTTGTCAACGATCCGCGGAGGGTTGTGGATCGGGTGTACGATCTTTTGCCCCAGGCCTGTCTGCGCACCAGCTTGATCGTCGGTTATCCGGGAGAGACGGAAGCCCACTTCCAAACCTTGTTGAACTTCATTCGCGAGGTCCGTTTTTGGCATCTGGGGGTGTTTGTCTTTTGCCCTGAGGAGGGCACGCCTGCAGCCCAACTCCCGGGCCAGGTCCCGGATCACATTCAAGAGCAAAGGCGATCGGAAGCCATGCGCTTGCAGGCGGACATCAGCCGGGAGATCATGTCCGGTTTTGTGGGGCAGACCCTGCCGGTCTTGATGGATGCTCCTGAACCGGAGTGGCCAGATCTGTATCAAGGTCGGGCCTGGTTCCAGGCCCCGGAAGTTGATGGGCTCACCTATGTCAGTAGCCAAGAAGCCGGACCGGGGGATATGGTTCAGGCCGAGGTGGTGGACAGCATGACCTATGACCTGTCCGCCCTGGCCTTGGAGACCGGGCCTGAAGAGGGGAAGGTATGAAAATTTATTTTTTGGCCTCCTTTCAGTTGCATTAAGGACCATGATCTGATAGAACTTTTCAAATTTTCCGTGCTAGGGGGTACGAGTTTGATGCACACAACACAACCAGAGTATTTAGGCAACCAAGAAATGAATTCCGAAAACGAAATGTCCATGGATGAGACCGACTTTGAGGCCGCACTGGAGAACTATCTCCATTCCGACTTTGGCGAGCTCGAGGACGGGAGTATCATCACCGGAACAGTGGTCAAAATCGGGGACGAAAACATCCTGGTGGATGTGAACTTCAAATCCGAAGGCCAGATTTCAGCTGAGGAATTCAAGGACCGGGACGGCAATGTTACGGTCAATGTCGGGGACAAGGTGGATGTCTTTGTGGTTCACAAGGACGACATGGAAGGGACCATTTCCCTTTCCCACCGCCGGGCCAAGCGGATGAAGGTCCTGGATGAGCTTGAGGCCTTGCAGGAACAAGAGAAGAACGTCAAGGGGACCATCATTCAGAGGATAAAGGGTGGATACACAGTGGAAATCCAGGGCATTGAAGCCTTTTTGCCCGGATCTCACGTGGATTTGCGCCCAGTTCCGGATATGGACGCCCTGGTCAATCAGGAGTACGATTTTCGAATTTTGAAAATCAACCGCAAGCGCAGCAATGTCATCGTTTCCCGTCGGGTTATCCTGGAAGAGGATCGCGAACACCAGCGTGAACAGCTCCTGGAGACCCTGGAAGAAGGCCAGGTTTTGTCCGGAAAGGTCAAAAATATTACCGAGTACGGCGTATTCGTGGACCTCGGAGGTTTGGACGGTCTTTTGCATATTACGGACATGTCCTGGAAGCGGATCAAACATCCCAAGGAAATGGTTCAGATGGGGGACAACCTGGAACTGAAGGTTCTGAACTACGACCGGGAAGGACAAAAGGTTTCCTTGGGCATGAAGCAATTGGTTCCCAACCCCTGGGACGGAATTGCCGAAAAATATCCGCCAGAGCAGAGGTTTACCGGAAAGGTGACCAATATCGTCGATTACGGAGCCTTTGTGGAACTGGAGCCCGGTGTAGAGGGCTTGGTTCACATCTCGGAGATGTCCTGGACACGCAAGTTGCGCCATCCATCCCAAATGGTTCATGTAGGCGATGAAGTGGAGGTTGTCATCTTAAGCGTTGATGCCGACCGCAAGCGGATTTCTTTGGGTATGAAGCAGGTTCGGCCCAATCCCTGGGATCTGGTTTACGAAAAGTATCCGGAAGGAACGATTCTGGAAGCACCGATCAAGAATATCACCGATTTCGGCATATTCATAGGCATTGAGGACGGCATCGACGGTCTTATTCACGTTTCCGACCTCTCCTGGACCAAAAAGATCCATCATCCTGGCGAAATGTTCAATGTTGGGGATATGATCCAGGCCAAGGTCCTGACCGTGGATAAGGAAAACGAAAAATTCACCCTGGGGGTCAAGCAGTTGAGCGA
This sequence comes from uncultured Desulfohalobiaceae bacterium, assembly GCA_964619345.1. Classification (GTDB taxonomy): domain Bacteria; phylum Desulfobacterota; class Desulfovibrionia; order Desulfovibrionales; family Desulfothermaceae; genus Desulfovermiculus. Next base: position 10,950 of record CAZUER010000055.1, on the reverse strand, counting down.
CGATCCCTGGCTGCAGATTCCGCAGATGTATCCGGAAGGGACGACGGTCAGTGGAACTATTACCAATATCACTGATTTTGGTCTGTTTGTGGAGGTGCAGGAGGGAATTGAAGGTTTGGTTCATCTCTCAGAACTGAGCCCCAAGAAAATCAAGAGCCCGAGTGAGCTTTTTGAGGTGGGGCAGGAGGTGACGGCCAAGGTGATTCGGGTCAGCGCTGATGAGCGCCGTTTAGGCCTGTCCATCAAGGCCTACGTGGAAGAAGAGGAGCGCAAGCGGGCCCAGGAGCAACGCGGCGCAGGGACTCCTCCCACCGGTAGCAACCTGGGGGACCTGATTCGCCAGAAACTGGAAGACGGGGAGAGCTCCTCAAGCGATGACGAGTAGGTTCAGCCAAAGACATCCACTGCTCTTTGGTCTGTTTCTTGTATTTGCGGCCGTGGTCCTGACTTTCGGGGCCATGGCCTTTTTTTCGGCCTTGCGCAGTGGGAATATCGGCTGGTTTGCCTCCAAGGTGGGTATTGTTCACATTCAGGGGACTATAATCGATTCCCGGCGGACCACGGATTGGATCCACCGCCTGGCTGAGGATGAGTCGGTACAGGCCGTCTTGCTGCGTATTGATTCTCCTGGCGGGGTTGTGGCTCCGGCCCAGGAGATCTACGACGCGGTCCGGGGCCTGACCCAGAAGAAGCCGGTTATTGCCTCCATGGGGGCTGTGGCCGCATCCGGGGGGTACTATATCGCCTGCGCTGCTGACCGGATCGTGGCCAATCCGGGCACTATAACCGGCAGCATCGGGGTTAAGGCCCAGTTGTTGTCTGTTGAAGATCTCTTGCAACGGTTGGGAATAACGGACCGAACCGTGACCAGCGGCCGGCTCAAGAACGCCGGCTCTCCCACCCAGCCGATGAGCCAGGAAGAGAGGGCGTATTTTCAAAAGCTGGTCGACGATCTGTATGAGCAGTTCGTCCTGGCTGTGGCTCAGGGCCGGAATATGGAAGTGGAAAAGGTGCGTAGGCTGGCCGACGGGCGGGCTTACACCGGCCGGCAGGCCAAAAAATCCGGGCTGGTGGATTCCTTGGGCGGCATGCAGATGGCCATGGACCAACTCCGGGATATGGCCGGAATAACCGGTCGGATCTCGTATAAGGAGGGACCGGAAGAGCCGTTTAGTCTGTTTTCCTGGATCCTGGGCTTATCCGGCCAGTGGTTGGGCATGAAAACCGGGACCGGGCAACAAACTGTATTTTCATACATCTTTTCACCAAGTATCCCTGGGTAGATGCGATTGCAAAATCTGTATTTGCAATGGCCAGAGGTCAAAGATCTGAAGTCAGAGGTCAGGAAAAACATAGCGTTATAGCTTCAAATTTTATCGCAAATGAAGGTAAGACGACTTTTTGCAGTCCCGCCTGGGCAGGGATCAAGGTCTCCTTCACTCCAAGGACTCAAATATTCGGCTCTTTCCATGAAAGGGACTATGGTTATTCCTGTTCCAGGTCTCCGATCATGTGCTCCTCGCGATTCTTTTTTTGCCGGTCAGCAGCTTCCAAAACCGGATCAAATCCTGATTTGAGAAACAGGGAATGATAATATTCCCCATACTCTCCTGCATCGTGCATCTGAAAGTTGAAAGGGGAAACGATAATTTCAGCATTGATCCCCCATTCCTCCACATCCGGCCGGATCTTTTCGGCCATGTCCAGGCCCCAGGCGAACCCTTCATCGTTATAGGTATCCAGATCCTGAGTGATGTTGGGATCGGCCAAGTGGCAGACCAGATCCACCTCCTCGTTCTGCAAGGGATCCCTGGGTGTGTCTGAGTGGACAAACACCTCAATCACCCGTTCGTCCAACTCCGCAATACGTTCAGCCGCTTTTTTCAGTTTTTCAAAGCTGTCCTTCATATCCTCCTACCTTGGCCCCTTGGCATACGTCTTAAGGTGCTTTCGATCCTCATCTTATCATCTGATATCAAGATGTCTCAAGTCGTCTGAATCTAATCCATTTTGGCTTTTGAGGCAAGGGGGGCAGACAGTAAAGCAGGGCTTTGGGATTCTGCTTTCCATTTTCAACAATTTCAGTTGATTTGCTCTGTATCTGGATAACAGCAAGTTGTGTTCAGTGTTCGGTGTTCAGAGTTCAGCATAAGAATTTGAGATACCTTGATATTCCTTGATTCGCGTGCCTGATGCCTCAAAATGTCCCAAAATATGTTTCCAAAGTATAATATCCGCATGCATCAGGACTTCTGAAGCGAACACTGAAACCCGAACACTCCTGGCAACTTACACCTGAGAACAAAATTACCGTGGACAGTAAAGATGCGAGCGCAAAAAGTGTTTCTGCACTCGCTAGAGATCAGCAAAACAAAGAGTTATAATTCCAAGTTTTATCGTAAATATTTCTATTCAGCGTATTCCGTGTGTTCCGCGGTGAAATCTTTGTCCGTGGGTTTCTTCCTCGATCAAACTGGACGTTTGCGGCCAGCGGCGGCGCTGGCCGCAGGTCACTTGCCTTGATCCACTTGTTGTTGTTCAACAACTGCCTCTTGAATATGCTTGGCCACATCTTCTGATTCAGATGGTCCGCCGGTTTCGAAAAGGGCTATTTGCAGATTCACGGCCCGTTGGATAATCGGTTGATCGGTATTGAAATATCTCCTCCACACGACGATGGCCTCAGATAAACGGCCCTGTTTGACCAGGCTCAGACCGTGATGAAGCAAGGCGAAAGGATCTTGGGGATGGTGGACCAATATGTCCGTAAATGTCTGTTCGGCCTCGGCGTACTGGCCGGTTTGGAGCAGGCAGTAACCGACCTTGCGTCGGGCCTGGATGTGATCCGGGCTCTTGTTTACTAAAGAACGAAGCTTAGCCAAGGCTTTCTGGTAGTCACCCGTGTCCACCAAGTGGTCAATGGCCTTGGAGAGGGGGTCAAATCCGATGGGAAAGGCAGGGGTTGCATCCTGGTGCAGGCGGCCGGTCAGGGCCCTGAAGATGTCCCGCCGGGAAAAGGTGCGTTTAGGAAAAAACGAGGTCATACAAGCTCAATATGATGCCATATAGATGCCGGTTCAAAGACAGGGATGAGACGTAAGGAGCAGCCGCATTCGAGTAGCTCCCCGAGACCAGTGTGTAGCCTGGAACAGCCTGAGGAGCAAGCCTCTGACATCCTGAAGCCTATGTGCCTTCATTGTCTGACTCTTGGCTGTTGACCTGGATGTGCAAAAAAACCTTTACCAGGTGGGGATCAAATTGAATGCCGGCCCATTTTTCGAGTTCGGTCAGGGCCTGGGCCGGGGACTTGGAAGGACGGTAAGCTCTGATGGTGGTCATGGCTGTATAGGCCCGAGCTACGGCCATAATCCGGGATGGCAGAGGAATGTTTTCCCCGCTGAGACCGAAGGGGTATCCTTGTCCGTTCCACCACTCGTGCTGCAGGTATATCCATTCGGCAATGGGCTCCAATTGTTTGGTATGCTGTGCGATACGGTATCCAATTTCCGCCTGCTTACGAAGGAGTGACTGCTCTTCTTTGCTTAACGGAGCCTTTTTGTCAGTGATCTCCTGGGGAAGGCCCAGTAATCCGATATTGTAAACCTTGGCGAAGAGGAGGAGAAAGTCCCTGTCCTGGGCAGGAATATTCAAGACCTGGGCCATGGCCTGAATATTCCCGGCTAATTTACTCCTTCGCTCCTCACTGCCCGGTTCGCGTTCATCGATGATGGTGAGGAGTATGTGGAAGACGTCGGACTTGTGTGTTTGTTTATTGTACAGTTTGTTTCGATACATACTATCGTCGGCTTCCTTGAACAGAACCTGCATATCAAAGGGCGGAGTTTTGGTCAGGGCATAGCCTATGGAGAGATGCAGAGGCAGTTCCGGATGCTGACTATTGTACAGCTTAATGTTTTTTTTGATCCTTTTCACGGCATGGAGCATGGCTTTTCGATCCGCATTGGGCAATATAACGGCAAATTCGTCCCCTCCGATGCGGGCGACCATATCACTGGCCCGGAAAGAGCTTAAGATGGCTTCCCCAGCAGCTTTGATCAGCTGATCCCCACTCTTGTGCCCCAGGGTATCGTTTATGAATTTGAGGCAGTCCACATCGCAAATAATCATTCCCATCTGGTGATAGCGACCCTCTGCCACCCTATTCATTTCCTGCTCAAAGTAGTGTCGGTTGAACAGTCCGGTCAGAGAATCGTGAAAGGTCATGAACTTCACTTGCTCTTCAGTTTGCTTACGTGTGGATATATCTCTGTTGATGGTCAACAGAACACGCATGTTATCAGTGTGGAATATCTTGGCCCTGGATTCGAACCATATATAATGCCCTTCTCTATGGCGCATCCTGACCTCCAAAGAGGTCTCCTGGCTGTTTTGGGTCTGATCTTGGAGGGCCTCTTTGACCAGCTGCCTCTCATCAGGATGGTAAAGAGTTAAAGACTGTCGATTCATGAGGTCTTCTTGCTCGTGTCCCAGTAAACGTCCAACGCTTTCATTGACGTAAAATATGCAGAAATCCTGGTCTTGCAGGAAAACGATATCTTCCAGGTTGTCGGTGATGAACTGATAGGTATTTAAGCCTTGCATGAGCATCATGCCCTCTTGCCTGGAGCTTAAGGGCTGTACAAAGACGACAATTCGAGAAAAGGCAGGGAAAGGAATCACGGCCATTTCCAGCCGGAGGCAGGTGGGAGGTCCGCTCTGGAGGGATGAGGTTGGGGCATACATGGCAATACACGAGGTGAACAGGCTGGCCCTGATCTTTTGCTTTGCTTCCGAACTCAAGGTAAAGTCTTGGAAAAGGTTGGTGCTGAGGTTGGGAAGTAAGGGTTGAGAGCAGAGTGTAAAAAAAAGCGGATTGGCTTCAACCAGATGGCCGTTGGTGTCGAACACAGCAAAGCCGTAAGGATTGTCTGAGCCACACAGGAATTTCTGGTGGCCGCCAAATAAAGTGGATTTTCGATTACTGTTCACTCGTTAACCTTCTCATTGCCAGTCAATACCTTATTTTCAATCAGGATCTGCATTATTTTGCAGGTTTGCAATTATACTATCAAATGTGAGAATGAATGTATACCTTTAGATGCAAGGTGGATGCCTTCCGACGGACTCTTTCAAAGAGACCTGGGGTCCGTTTTGAACGTGGTATGTTCATCCACCTGGGCCTGCAAACATGTGCACACTCGTCACGCAAAGTGAAAAGTGTTTGCGCAGGTAATGAGTATCCGAAACAATATGAAATCATGTGACATGGTTTGAAATTTTATTTTGACAACTGACAGGAAAAGCTTTAAACGGAAGGCATTCAATTGTGTAAAATTTCACAAGGACTGGGGAGGTCTGAATCCAGGCGAAAGGGGGTGATTATGAAGGAAAAATGAGCAACATACGACTATACACAAGGAGATTATGCTCTCCAAACAGGCGGTTGCCGCTCATTTGCCGGATGACGCCAGGCGAATGTGATCGACACGGGTGTGGAAAAAATGCATGACCAAGGAGTAAGTGCATGAAATCGTTTTTGGCCAAAAGAAAAACCATTCTCAAGGGATTGGGATGGGCCTTGTTCATTGTCCTGGCTGTGGTGGTCAGCGTGAGCACCATCCATGCCGCGAACGGGATTGAACCCATGGGCATAAGCCCACTGATGTTTTTTATTGGTTTGCTTTTAGTCTGCACAGCAATCGGGATATTTGCTGTTCTGGCCGGAGTAGGGGGCGGTGTTATTTTCACCCCCCTATTCATGGGTTTTACTCCCATTGATTCCTACATTATCCGTTCTACTGGCTTGTTTGTGGCCATGGCCGGGGCTTTGGTCGCGGCCAGGCCTTTTCTGCGCCGGGGAATAGCCAATATCCGGCTTTTGTTTACTGGTGCAGTGCCCTACACGGTGTTTGCAGTCATCGGGGCCCTTCTGGCTGGGTATATCCAGGCTCATATGGGAAAGGGCGGCGAGGCGTTCATCAACGGCGCGCTGGGAATCATTGTTATTGGCATCGCCATGCTGTTCATCTTTTTCGGTGGGAAATCGGAATATCCGGAAGTCAGCCATGTAGACAGGCTGACGGCCAAGCTCGGTCTGGCTACGCCTTACTACGAGGCCTCCCTGGGCAAGGTGGTGGACTACAAGCTGACCAGAACAGCCCTGGGGTTGTGCCTTTTTTGCGGGGTAGGGCTCATATCCGGACTGTTTGGCCTGGGAGCGGGCTGGGCCATGGTGCCGGTCTTCAACCTGGTCATGATGGCTCCCCTGAAAGTAGCTGCCACCTGCAGCAAGGTCATGATCTCCCTGGGGGATACGGCCGCGGTGTGGCCCTATATCGTGGGCGGGGGGATGTTTCCTTTGTTCGCCGTGCCCAGCATGATCGGACTTATTGTGGGCACTCTCATCGGGGCCAGGATTATGCTGAAGGTCAAGGCCGGATTTATCCGCTACCTGATCATTGCGGTTATGCTATTTTCCGGAATCAGGCTGGTACAAAAGGCAATCGGTATGCTCTAGGAGGAAGATCATGACAGAAGAAAGACAAATACCAAAGCCACTGCTCTCGGGTGTCATTTACGGCGAGTTCGCCTACTGGGTAGCCCTGATCGGGATGTGTGTTTCCATTGTGGGCATCATTTTGTATTTGATCGGCATCAATCAGTTTTTCGATCCGCAGGTTGTCCTTGACGGCCTGTTTTCCGGTAAAGATACCGCTGTGATCTGGAAAGAAGCTGCGAATTCCAAAGTCATACACGGGCATTGGTATCTGCAGATGCTGGCCAAAAGCGACGCCATTGCCATGCTGGGCATCGGCATCTGCTGCTTTGCCGGAGTGCTCGGAGCCTGGGGATCGGTGGTGGGCATGATCGCAAGCAAAGAAAAACCCTACATCTTTCTGGTCTTCGCCTTGATCATAGCCGTGATTCTGGCCATGTCCGCAGGTGGACTGATTTCAGTCCATTAACTGTCTTCCGCCCGGTCCAAATGCGAATTTCGGGCCGGGCGGGCTAGGAAAGAGTATGAATGAACCTCCCGGAACTTCCCAACTCTCCTTGCATGGTCTCTCTTCTCAGCCCGTTCCTTTTTCTCATCTTATGAACCGTATTCCCTTTAGTGTGGCCGTACTGAACACCGATAAACGGATTGTATTCATGAACCGCTCCTTGGAGGCCCTGGCCGGAATATCCAGCCAGGAAGCAAGGGGAGTATCTTGTCAACACATTCTGCGCAGCAGCCTGTGTGGAGTGAAGTGTCCTTTAGACAAAATGGGTGTGGATACTGAACCGGTTTGCCAGGAAGGGGACATCATTGACCGCAATCGAGAGCGGATACCGGTCCGGGTCAACTTTGCCCCCCTTATGGACATTCATGGGAATCAAGCCGGGTGGCTTGAATGTTTTGAGGACATGCGGGCCACTCAGGCCCAGTCCCTCATGAGCAACGAGGCTTACAGCTTTGGCCCATTGATCGGTCGCAGCCCACAGATGGAACATCTTTTCCAAATGGTTCCTGGTATTGCCCAGACAGATTCCTCAGTGCTCATTACCGGAGAAACAGGTACTGGAAAGGATATTCTGGCGGAAATGATCCATCAGCATTCGTCCCGAAACAAAGGGAGCTTTGTCAAGGTCAATTGCGGGGCCTTACCGGAAACCCTCCTGGAGTCTGAACTCTTTGGGCACCGCAAGGGTGCCTTTACCGGGGCCACGGAGAACAAGCCGGGCCGGTTCAAATTGGCCCACAATGGCACCCTTTTTCTGACTGAGATCGGGGACCTGCCCCTTTCCTTGCAGGTTAAGCTTTTGTCCTTCCTTGATGACCACATCATATATCAATTGGGCAGCACAAAGGGGGTATTTGTTGATGTGAGGGTCATAGCCGCCACCCATCGGGACTTGCAGGCTATGGTCCAGGAGGGAAGGTTTCGTCAAGATCTGCTGTTTCGCCTCAACGTGGTTCGCTTGCAGTTGCCACCCCTCCGGGATCGTGAAGGAGATATCCCATTACTTCTGGATCACTTCCTGAATCTTTTTACACAGAAATTCCAAAAAGATATTCGAGGGTTCAGCCAGGATAGCCGCCAGTTTCTTCTGCAGTACCCGTATCCGGGCAATGTCCGCGAGTTGCGGAATATTGTCGAATTTGCAGTCAACGTCTGCGCCGGCACTACCATTGAGATGAGATACCTCCCGGCCTATATGTTTGAACAATCCGGGGCACCAAGCGAATCGGCTGTGCCTGGGGAAAACAATCAGATAACAGCTCAGGCTGTACCTGAAAAAAGCTCGGCCAAGTCGTGGCCGGATATGGAACAGCAGATGATCCTGGATGCCTTGTATAAGGCCAAAGGGCGGAAAAACAGGGCTGCTGAAATCTTGGGTTGGGGGCGAAGCACCTTGTGGCGCAAAATGAAACATTATGGGATTGACAGGTGACTCGCTATGAAGCAAAATAAAACGGATGATAGCCTTTGGGGCCACTCCGGTTGATGGATGGACTTGGTCAGTATGCATATCATTCTGGAATCATGCAATTGTATTCAGCAGAACAAAAAATGGCAAAGATTTTGATACCTGTTTTAGGGGAAGACATTGCTCCCCGCTTTGACCTGTGCACTGAGGTCTGGATTGGCCGCATTGATGCAAGTGGTCATCAAGAGCAGGAGCGTATCCTGGTTTTGGCTCATCCTTCAGCAGAGGATATGTGCCAACTGGCCATCAGTGAAAACGTGGACGTGGTCATCTGCAATGGCATTGAGAGCCAGTATTTCGATTATCTGCAGTGGAAGAAGATTCATGTTGTTGACTCGGTGATAGCCTCGGTGGAACAGGCTCTCAAAGCTTTCGCCCGGCAGGAGCTTTTTCCGGGGGCCATCCTATGTTATTGACCGCGATCCTTTATTTGAATGAAAGTTATGTGGAAACAAGGACGTGTTGCATCTCAAGAATAAGCTTACCAATTTCTTTCACAGACTGTACACCATTCCGGATCAAGTCACAGAAGACAGGTATATTAAGCTGCGCCGAAATATGGCCATTCTTATGTTTGGGGTCACCCTGATTCCTTTGTCTGTCATGCTCTTAATCAATTATCATCAGTACAAAAACGCCATTCGAAATGAAACCGTCACCCAGCTCAGGGTGCTGGAGAATAAGGCCAAGCACTCTTTCGAAATGTTTCTGCAGGAAAGACTCAGCGCGGTCAAGTACATCGCCAATGCCTACAGTGTAGACCAGCTCACTGAGGAAGATGAGCTGAAAAATGTTTTTTACACCATCCAGGATAATTTCAGCGGGTTTGTGGACCTGGGGGTAATCAATCCTGATGGGGTGCAAGTTAACTATGTCGGGCCGTATGACCTGGAGGGCAAGGACTATACAGGTACCCCGTCGTATCAGGAAGTGCGTATCAAGGGCACCTACATCAGCGATGTCTTTCTGGGCTATCGGAAGTTTCCGCACCTGATCGTGGCTGTGGAGCGTAAGGATCGAAGCGGCCGGAATTGGGTTGTCCGGGCCTCCATTGATATTGACACCTTCAACGAGATCATTGCTTCCATGAGTCTGGAAGCGGACAGTGATGCCTTTTTGCTGAACAGGGAAGGTATTCTGCAGACTCCATCCAAGTTTTACGGGCAAGTTCTGGATCCCTGCCCTATCGAGTTACCTCCAAAGACCTTTCAGCCCACGGTCATCGAACTCACTGACCCGGAAGGCCGGGAGATATTCCTGGCCTATGTCTATTTTTCCAAGCAAGAGTATGTGCTCTTTCTGGTCAAAGAACGTAGTTTGCTGCTCAGTTCCTGGTACGCCCTGAAAGGGCAAATGCTTTTTGTATTTATTGTCAGCGTGGTCCTCATCGCCTTTATCATCTTCCGTCTGACCAAACACATGGTTCAGCGGATCAGGCAGGCTGATGAGCGCCGGGAGGCAGCCTATCATGAATTGCAATACAGTCAGAAGATGTCCTCCATAGGGCAAATGGCTGCCGGGGTGGCTCACGAGATAAACAATCCTTTGGCTATCATCAATGAAAAAGCGGGGTTAATGCAGGATATCTTAGAGGGAGGAAACAACTTTGAACATAAGGACAAGTTCTTAGGCCTGGTAGCTTCTATTACCAGGTCAGTGGAGCGGGCCCGGGGAATCACTTACCGTCTCTTGGGTTTTGCCCGGCGTTTGGAAACCCATTACGAAGCTTTGGATGTCAACCATGTTTTCCAGGAAGTCCTCGGTTTTCTAGAGAAGGAAGCCGAAGACCGGGATATTCGAATTGAGCTGGATATGGCCGAAGACTTGCCCAAGATCCACTCCGATCAGGGCCAATTGGAGCAGGTGTTTTTGAACTTATTGAGCAATTCCTTGGCTGCGGTGCAGGACAGGGAGGGATATATACGGATTCGCAGCTGGCAGATCGATCCCCACAAGCTGGCGGTGAGCATTGAGGACAATGGATGCGGTATGGATAACGAGACACTACGGCACATATTTGAACCTTTCTTTACCACCAAAAAAGGATACGGAACTGGCCTGGGTCTGTCCATTACCTATGGTATCGTCACTAAGCTGGGAGGAGACATCAAAGTGGCCAGTGAAAAAGATGTGGGCACCACCTTTACCATTTACCTGCCCATAAAGAATGGGAGCATTAGGGGGACGGGATGACCAAGGTTTTGCTTATTGATGATGAACAGGAATTTACCGGCCCTGGCCGAGCGTCTGGAACTGCGTGGTTATGATGTCCAGGCTGTGGACAACGGTGAAGATGGGTTGCAGGCCATTGAAAACAACCCGCCCCATATCGTGGTCTTGGACTTGAAAATGCCGGGCCTGAGCGGCATCGAAGTATTAAAACGGGTCAAAGCTCAGCAGCCTTCCATGCCGGTGCTTCTGCTCACCGGGTACGGATCAACCGAAGAAGGAATCAAAGGCATGCAGCTCGGGGCCTAT
>CAZUER010000054.1:12473-24794 GCA_964619345.1 uncultured Desulfohalobiaceae bacterium | reverse complement strand
CATAAATCTGACCCCGCGGCAAATGCTTGCCGATTTTAGGCAGCGATTGCACATACCGCCACCACCCTTTGCCCCACACAGTACAAGCCATTTCCGGACCTGTCACCCGCTCCGGCTGTATGGTCACCCCGCGTTCGCGCAGGGTTTCCAGCCGCTTTTCCGCCTTGGCCCGCCGCTCGGAGACCGGAATGAACCTGGGCCAATTGACTTGCGTCATGGAGTATCACCTATTTTTTTGATTTGTTTAAAAAATAATAAGTTTTTTTGCTCGTATGAAACAAGACTCAAAGTGTTCAGGTGTCAGCTTTGCCTCCGGCAAATCTGACATATTTTTTTGCCCCAAAGCGGGCAAAAAAATTCTTGCCGGGTTGATCACATATGAAACACGTGAGCCCCTTCTCCGTCATTGCCCGGCCCGGATTCTTCGAATACACAGGAATCAGGCTCACCGGGCAATCCAGTGGAAAGCCTTTCTTACTGTTCTGGATTCCCGCCTGCGAGGGAATGACGGACTAAGTAAGGTCTCGTTTCATCCTCGATCAAACTGGGCGTCTGCGGCCAGCAGCGGCGCTGACCTCTGTTCTCTGGCTTCATCCCATAGCCCTGTTCACATCCAGGCTGACCAGGTCCAGGATTTCATTATCCGCCAGTTCAGTCAGCTTGACCTCCCCACTGTCGGAAAGTACGTCTTCGGCCAGCTCCTTTTTCTCTTCTATGAGCTGATCGATCCGTTCCTCTATTGTCCCCCGGGTCACGAACTTGTGGACCAAAACATTTTTGCGCTGCCCGATGCGATAGGTCCGATCAGTGGCCTGGTTTTCCACCGCTGGATTCCACCAGCGGTCAAAGTGGATGACATGGGAGGCGGCAGTCAGATTCAGGCCCGTACCCCCGGCCTTGAGAGATGCGACGAAAAAGGGCGGTCCGTCCTCATCTTGAAACTGCTCCACCAGGGCTCTTCTTTTCCCCACCTGGGTGGATCCATGCAAAACCAGACCCGGTTGAGCAAAAATCCGGCTCAAATGATCTTCCAAAGCCGGAATGATCTCCCGGAACTGGGTGAAGACCAGAACCTTCTCCTGGCGCTCGGCCAACTCGGTACAAAGCTCTTCAATGCGATTGAACTTGCCGCTGATTTCCGGTTTGTACTCCCCATCCCCGGTCAATTGGCTGGGATGATTGCATACCTGTTTCAGGCGGACCAGGGTCTGCAAAACCAGGCCCCGCCTGGCCATATTATCAACAGAGTGCAAGCTCTTGTTCAGGTGCTGGACAATATGCGTGTAGTGCTTGATCTGTTGTTTGGTCAGGTTGCAGTAGCGCACGGTTTCCGTTTTTTCCGGCAGATCGGATATAACCTTTGGATCGGTCTTCAGTCTGCGCAGAATATAAGGACCCACCAGCTTGCGCAAGGGTTCGAACTGATCCCGGTCCCGGGACTGCATTGACTTGACAAAGTTCTGGAACACCTTGGTGGAACCCAGGAGACCAGGATTGAGAAAGTCGAAGAGAGACCACAAGTCTCCAAGACGATTCTCGATCGGAGTTCCGGTCAAAGCGATCCTGGCCTGGGCCGGCAGTTTCTTTACCGCTTTGGTTTGCCTGGTGGAAGGGTTCTTAATTGCCTGAGCTTCATCCAGGATAACCAGGGACCAGGTCATCTCTTTGAGCCAGGTCAGCCGATGGACCATGGAGTAAGTGGTCATAACCAGATCGTATTCTGCCAACCGGACCTGCACGTCTTCAGCAGTCTCCTGTATTTCTCCCCGGCTGGTCTCCGAGGGATGCAAGGTCTTTATTTTCAAACCGGGGGCAAACCTTTCGGCCTCATATTTCCAATTGCCCAGCAGGGAGGCCGGAATGACCAACAAGGACGGGCTGGAGCCGGCCTGACCGTTTCGCCAGGCCAAAAGAGCCAGAACCTGCAATGTCTTGCCCAACCCCATATCGTCTGCCAGGCAGGCCCCCAGACCAAGCTCAGTCACAAAGGCCAGCCAGCTCACACCTTCCTGCTGGTAGGGACGAAGCTCTGCCGAAATTCCCTCCGGTGTCCGTACAGCCTGCAACCGGCCGGGATTTCGCAAACGGGCCAAAGTCTCTTGCAATCCATTCCCGGCAAAAACTTGCGCCCATTGCCGTTCATCCTCGTTCTCTTCCTCTTGCAAATCCTTTGAAGTCCCGGCCAAAAGCCGCATGCCTTCAATAAAGCCTATCCGCCCCTTTTTGGCTTCAGCCTCCACCTGCTTCCAATGCTTCAGGGCCTGTCTCAGTTTGGTCTGATCCACTTCCACCCACCGGCCTTTGAGAAAGACCAGACCCTCTTTCTGAGCCAAAAGCTTATCGATTTCCTCCTGGCTGAGCTGCACTTCTCCGGCAGCCACGTCCACTTTGAAATCCAGAAGACTTTGGGCAGTCAAGGCTGTTTTTTTCTGATTGCCGATGGTTACCTGCACCTGGGCCCTGGGCCGCTTGGACCACCAGTCCGGCAGGCGAACGGCAAGGCCGCATTCCTCCAGGATATGAGCCGAACGCAGCATTTGATATGCCTGGTCCACTGTCCAGGCCATGGGGTGGTATATCTGGCCGCTAGAAACCAGCTTTTTCACCCACCCACAGTGCTTGGCCGCTTCGTGGACCGGAGACAGGAGCTTGATCAAACCCTGTTTATTGTCCGCCCCGGAATACAGCTCCAGGGCCTTGCGCAGGGGCACATGCTTTGTGCGTCCTTCAGACCCCAGTCCAGTGGTGAAGGTGGCCATAAAAGCAAAGGGGCGACTGGCATCCTGTTTGTTTTCGGCCAGATGGAAAGTAACCCGGCCCACCCGCTTCCAGCCCGGAGCCTGCTGGTGGATAAAGGCCTCAATGCTCCCGGCCTGGGCAATACTCTCCTGGCCCCAAGTAACCAAAGCCTCCCAGATCCGAGCCAAAACCTCCTGACTTAAGTATTCTCCTCCAATCATGGGGGGAGCAGAGGAAATCCAACGATCATATTCTGCGTTGGAAGGCAGGCCCACATGCACAGGCTGGTCACTTTCCGGAACATGGCAGAGCCTGGTCAGATAGGTAGCTGCCATCCCCCGCCAATAGCGCATGGTCAGGGATGTATGGGTCAACTTGATATCTGCAGCTAGGGCAAAGAGTCCTGCCCGCCAGTCAGCGGCAAAGGTATTTCGTAATTGGCTCAGGGCTGGAGAGTCTTGAGCTTCCTGCTCAGAACATTCAAAAATCAGTTTGCCTTGGGGATGAAGTCGAATTTCACTCATAAATCAGTTTGTAAAGTTGTAAGTTTGGGGCTTTTCTTATTTTTCCGTTTGACTATGTCCCTGTTTTTATGTGCATGAGCAACATGTTTATGAACTCGTCCTCCAGCTCTTTTCGCTGCTGCTGAATGCTTTGCAGTCTTTGCAGAACATGGGCCATGTCCAGGGAAGATGCTTTTTGTATCATCTTCATCTGCCAGGGACACAGATACCAGGTACACAGGAAGGGCCGCAAGGGCCGGGGCAGGAGACAGCCACCCCGCTCCAGAAAGGAACAGGGCCGGCCGGGGTGCAGCCTGGGCTGATACAAAGGCAGGGCTTCCTGCTGGCAGTGTAGGAACAAAAGATCCCGAAAGTCGTAGCGCACATCGGCATGCAGGCAGCAAGGTTCCGGACAGCAAAGACAGGTTGATGCGCAAAGTTGATCCATGATCTCATCTATGGCCTGAAGATTGTCAGCAATGGAGTTTGCCAGGGACACAAGAGTTGCATTATGAACGGAATAAAGCCGCATGTGGTGATCCAAGGCCGCCTGCACTTCCCGCCAGGTCCTGGATTCTAACCACAAAATGTCTGCTGAATACATTGACCGTCGCCTTGCCCAGCATATATCGTTGGGACCGTTTGGAAAGAATTTCATCCTATGATTAAGCTGGAGGTCCTTCGCTGGTGGCAGCTCTGAACACTGAACACAGAACACAGCCCGCTCACTCCAAGTACTTCGTCTCCCTCCACCACCAGATCCGTCTGGATGTCAACCTTCCTGCCCTGGCTCCTTTGGACGCACGGTCAAAGGACCTGCTGTGCAATGCGGCCGGGGTCCTGATGCCCAAGTATTTTTCTCCAGTCCGCTATCGTCAAGTGGCTGAGCTGGCCCCAAACCATTTTCCCAGGCTGGGACCCAGATACCTTTACCGAGGAAAAGCCAGCCAGATACGTCTTTTCCAAGAGCTTGACCTGCCCCATCCGCAGACAGTTGTCTACGACAATCCGACTCAGGCTTTGCGTGCCTGCCACCGAGCAGGACTCCCCTTTTCCCCCTGCGTGCTCAAAGGAGACCGGGGCGGAGGCGGATCTGCGGTATTTCCTATTCATACCTGGTCAGACTTTGCGGGCTGCATCCAGCAGTTGCCCCCTGCTGAGCCGGTATTACTCCAGGACTTTGTGCACCATGAGGGCATGGACCTGCGAGTAGTCATTTTCGGCCAAATGGCCGAGAGCTATTTTCGAATCGGAAACGGCAATTTCTACAACAACGTGGCCCAGGGTGGGCGTATCGACCATGACCTCTATCCACAAAAACAGCTTCTGGGCCGCCAAATGGCCCGTTCTCTGTGCTCCAAGGCGGGCATCGACGTAGCCGGACTGGATCTTATGTTTCCTGCCCATAGCTCGCCCCTGTTCATTGAAATTAATTTTCTATTCGGCCGCAAAGGAATTGGGGGCCGGCTTGGCTATGACCGACTTTTTCGTCAGGCGGTTCAGGAATGGATCAACAACTCAGGCTTCAGTATTCCCGGAGGCAAAACTGAAGCCTGAGTTGACATGGATTTCCAAGAGAAACGTTGCCTTGAAAAAACACCGTGTTGACACACGGACTTTTTTCGAGTATGTATAGTGAAAGTTGCTAGAAATAATCTTCTGATTTAGCTGGAGATTTGCAAATGGAAAAAAATGGCTGGAGACCCTGGGCTCTTCTCTCTCCTTCTTTAACTGCCGTATTTTTCTTTCTTGTCGTTCCTACCTGCTTTGTCATCGTCTACAGCTTCTGGCTCCGCGCCCCCACAGGGCAAGACATTCCGGCCTTCCAATTCGGCAATTACGCCAAGTTTTTTGCCGATTTTTTTTACCCCTCTTTGCTCTTACGTACCATTCGGGTGGCCATTGAAGCCGTGATTATCACTTTGATTATGGGCTATATTCCGGCCTATTTTTTCTCCCATACCAAGAGCAAACACAAAAACATGCTCATTATTCTATTGCTTCTGCCTTTCTGGGTCAGCTTTATCATCCGGGCCATGAGCTGGATCAACATCCTGGGAGACACCGGGTTAATAAATTACGTCCTCATGCAGGCCCACATCATATCTGAACCCCTGCCCATGCTCTACAATGAGGCCTCCGTGCTCATGGGACTGGTGCAGTTCCTTTTGCCCTTCATGATCTTAAATATTTATGTCAGCCTGGAAGGTATCGACAAGAACCTGGTTCCGGCGGCCAAAAGCCTGGGCTGTACCGAGTGGCAAGCCTTTAAGGAAGTTACCCTGCCTTTGAGCCTGCCTGGAGTGAGCGCCGGAAGCCTGCTGGTCTTTGTCCTGGCCGCCGGAACCTACCTGCCGCCCATGATTCTCGGCGGCCCCCAAAACGAGATGATGGCCAATTTGGTTTATAAGCGAGTCATCGGAACCTTGGACTGGCCCTTCGGCTCGGCCATAAGCGTCATCCTGCTCCTGCTCATCGGTTGTATTGTGTATGCATACAACCGTTATTTGGGGATCAGTCAAATATTTAAGAGCTTATCCTGAGGTGCCCATGCTTAAGCCGTCCGGTTGGTCCTTGATCAAGCTTTACACCCTTCTGGTCTATTTATGGATGTTCGCCCCCATTATCGTAGTTATTTTACTTTCCTTCAATCCCAAACAATTCGGAACCTTTCCCATGGAGGGCTTTAGCCTGAAATGGTACGGGGATCTGTTTACCAATGAGACTATTATCCGGGCCTTTCAAGTTTCTTTGCTTTTGGGATCATTAACTGCGATTCTGACCACAGCTATTGGCATTCCAGCGGCCATGGCCTTTATCCGCTATGACTTTCCAGGAAAAAACACCTTGAACACTCTGCTCTTGAGTCCGATCATGATCCCGGAAGTCGTGCTCGGTGTAGCTCTGCTTCTTTTTTTGCGCTGGCTTCAGCAGCCCAAGAGTTTTTTGCTTTTACTCATCGGTCACTGCGTGCTCACTCTGCCTTATGTCCTTTTGGTGGTCCAGGCAAGACTGGTGGGAATCAAAAAAAGCTATGAAGAGGCCTCTAAAACCCTTGGTGCGAACCCCTTACACACCTTCCGGGAAGTTACTTTTCCCTTGCTCACTCCAGCTATCCTGGCCGGTATGCTCTTTTCTTTCTCCATCTCCTTTGACGATGTGACCGCCACCCTGTTCTGGGCCACAGCTGAGAATCAAACAGTACCAGTAAAGATCTTCGCCATGCTTCGCAACAATATCAGCCCGGAAATAAATGCCCTGGGCACTATAATGATTGTGCTCACCATTTCTATCCCCTTAATGGCTGGGTACTTGGGCCGACGATTGGCCAAGGGGAAGTGATATGTAAATATAAAAAATACGTGGGAATCTTACAATTTGGAGATGCATCTTTTGCAAAGTGGAACCCCCAAAAAACGAAATGCAAATATCAGTCTTTGACATGCAATGGTTGTCCAGCAACTTAATCTTAGCCCAGGAGGAACGTATGAGTACGTATTGGCAGGAACAAATGGACGCGGCATGGGAAGGGTACAAAGCCGGTCAATGCAATCGCCGTGATTTCCTGAAAACTGTAACCATCGCTGGTGCGGCCTTGGGACTTATGGGCGGCCCTTTTGCCTGGACCAGGCAGGCACTGGCTGCCGATTCCATCCGTTTTGACAGCTGGGGCGGGACCACTTCGGACGCTTTTCGGGAGTATGCCTTCAAGCCCTTTGAGAAAAAGACAGGCATTGAGGTGAGTGAAGGCCAGTTCGGCGATATGGACACCTACCTGACCCGGGTCAAAGCCTCCTATCCCCCGGGGGGACAGTTTAATCTGGCCCATTTGAGCGGGGTCTTTGATTATGCCCGCTACGTGGGCCTGGATTTTGACTCGGTAATTGATGAATCCAAGATTCCGAACTTACAAAATGTTATGACCGCCATGATCGAACCGTTGCGGGAAATTACCAATGGCAAGCTCTCAGCGGTACCTTATGACCTGGGACAGACCGGCATCGCCTATAACAATGAAAAGATTTCCAAGGACGAAGCCGAAAAACTTGGCGCCGGACTGCTCTGGGACAAAAATCTCAATGGCAAATTGGGTAGCTGGACAGACTGGCGGACGAACATCTGGTATGCGGCCTTGAAGACCGGACAGAATCCGAACAACATTCAGGACATGGAAGCAATCTGGGACGCCCTGCGTCAGCAGCAAAAGATGATGAAAAAATACTGGAGCTCCGGAGCGGAACTTATGAGCCTGTTGGCCAACGAAGAGATCTACGCCACAGTGGCCTGGTCCGGCCGGGTGGCCAATTTGCAGGAACAGGGTCATCCCATTGGGTACCTGGCTCCCACCAACACCTATTCCTGGATGGAGTACATCTTTGTCCTCAAAGGAACGGACATGGACACAGCCTGTAAACTGCTAAACGTCATGCTCGAGCCTGAAGCGGCCATTGCCGTGGCCGAAGCCCAGAAGTATCCGCCCAGCCTGGATCCAACCAAGGTCAAGATGCCCAAGTCGGTGCAAAAGCTGCCGGCATTTGATCCTACCGGTGAGCTCAAAGGCTATCTGTTTGCCAACCCGGAATACTGGAACAGTCATCAGATTGAATGGGCGGAAAAGTGGGATCGGGTCATGGCCGGGGCCTAAGGACAGATGTCAGAAATCAGAGGTCAGTAATCTGAATCTCAAGGTTTCAGGTGTCAGGAAAATCAAGAGAGTATGAGAAAATCTTCTGTTCTGGACTGAAACCAGAAACCTGACACCTGAAACCTCTGGTAAAACCGTCAAATCAGATTGTACGTTTCATGCTCGATCAAACTGGCAGTCTGCGACCAGCGGCGGTGCTCGTATGAACAAGACTCAACCCCGGTCGGTGTTTGGCAGTTCGGGACCACCAAGCCCCAGCCTGGCCAGGAAGGGCGACCGCCGGTCGCCCCTACAAAATTCACGCCAGTACGGTGTTGATATTTAACTAGGGGTCATCGAACAACTCGTAGGGGCGACTGGCAGTCGCCCTTTTGGGAATTCCAGCATCCACACAACACGTTTCATAATTGATCAACCCGGCAAATTCACTTTTTTGGGCGCTTTGGCCCAAAAAATATTTCAGATTTGCCGGGGGCAAAGCTGAACATTGAAAACTCCTTACAAACCCTCTAACCAATCGAGAGCAACGGCGTGAGTGATACCCAACGTTCTGCCATGGTCCAGTTGCGCAATGTGGCCAAGTGGTTCGACAATGTTCTGGCTGTGGAGCATATGAATCTGGATATTGAAGAAGGCTCCCTGGTCACCCTGCTTGGTCCATCGGGATGCGGCAAGACCACTATCCTGCGTATGATCGCCGGATTGGAGACCTGCACCGAGGGAGACATTTATATCAAGGGGCGGCGGATCAACGACGTGCCGGTGCACAAGCGCAACCTGGGCATGATCTTCCAGGACTACGCCCTTTTCCCGCACAAGACCATTTTTGAGAATGTGGCCTTTGGCCTGAAGTACCGCAACGTGCCCAAAAAAGAGCTCAAGGAACGGGTGGGCAAGGCCTTGGAGACCGTGCGTCTGCCAGGAGTGGAAAACCGAAAGCCGGCCCAGCTTTCCGGCGGCCAGCAGCAGCGCATAGCCCTGGCCCGGGCCATTGTCATCGAACCCGACGTCCTGCTCATGGACGAGCCCTTGTCCGCCTTGGACGAGAACCTGCGCGAACAAATGCGCCAGGAAGTGGACAACCTGCAGCGTATGCTGGGAATTACCACAATTTTCGTCACCCACGATCAGCGCGAAGCCTTAAGCATGTCGGATAATATCATCGTCATGAAAGACGGACGCACTCAGCAGGAAGGAACCCCGGAAGAGGTCTACGATAAGCCCAGCAACCACTTCGTGGCCGACTTCCTGGGCCACTGCAACTTTCACAAAGGCACAATCCTGGGTCGGGATGAAGGCTTGGTCAGATTGCAGATCGACGACGGTTCACTCCTTTACTCCGATCACGATGCCGGCTGGACAGAAGGCCAATCCGTGGAGCTCATGGTCCGAGCCCAGAAGCTGCAAGTTTTCTCCCAGTCCGAGACTCCCTCTGGAGAGAAAAGAAATACATTTCATGGTCAGGTAAAAACCAGGATGTACATGGGCGGCGAGGCCTGGTATTTTGTGGAACTGGATTCAAAAACAGTGGTCCATGCCATCAACATCAGCCGAGAAAGTCCTCTGCAAGAGGGAGATGCTGTCACAGTGCACATTCCTCCACAACACTGCCGGATCTTACCCTTGGAGGAGGGGTAAAATGAATGTTCAAAGAATGCTTCTTTCCGGCAATTTTTCTTTTTTGCCGCTTTGAAGCAAACGATATTTCAGACGTGCCGGAGGCAAGGCTCGTATGAAACTCAAAGTGTTCAGGTGTCAGGTTTCAGGTGTCGGGAAAATCAAGGGAGTATAAGAAAACCTTCTATTATTAACTGAAACCTGACACCTGAAACCTCTGGTAAAACCGTCAAATCATATTCTACATTTCATCCTCGATCAAACTGGCCGCCGCCGCCAGAGGAGGCGCTGAAAGCTGAATCAAGACAACATCCTATGTTTACACATGACCTCAACTCCGGTTTTCACGCCCGCTACCCGCGGCCACTGATAAGCATTGACTCCCACACCGCCGGAGAGCCTACCCGGCTGGTCGTCGCAGGCCTGCCCCCTATCCCGGGCCAGGACATGAAGGCTAAGCGGCAGTATTTTCTGACTCATCTGGACCATATCCGCCGCCTATTGACCAGGGAACCCCGGGGGCATAGGGACATCTTTGCCGCCGTACTCACTGAGCCGGTATCGGAGCAAGCTGCTTTTGGACTTGTGTACATGGATCCCCGGCGTTATCCCTACCTCTGCGGTCATGCCACCATGGGAGCGGTAACCACTCTGCTGGAACTGGGCGGCATCCAAGGATACTCTCCGCAGATGGAGCTGACTGTGGACACCCCTTCGGGCCCCATGTCTACGACCGCATTCTGGGACGGCTCCCGGGTGCAGGGGGTGACCATCCAGACCGTACCGTCCTTTGTCTACCAGACAAGGCAGGAGGTTGTTCTTCCTCATTACGGCTCCTTGCAGGTGGATACGGTCTGCGTGGGCGGATTCTTCGCCATGGTGGACATGGACCAGCTTGACTTGACATTGCAGGACACTGGACCGCTGACATCTTTGGGCATGGAAATTATCGCTCAGGCCAACCGCCAGCTTCAGGTGGCCCACCCCACCCGGCCGGAGGTAAACAGCGTTGACGTGGTCGAGTTCTACACGCTTGATCCATCAAATCCATCTGGCGGCCAGAGCGTGGTCATCTACGGGGAAGCCCATGTGGATCGCTCTCCCTGTGGCACCGGCACAGCGGCCAAGCTCACCCTGCTGCACCATCTGGGCCATCTCAATCCCGGCCAGACGTATACGAATCAGAGTCCAACAGGAACAACTTTTCAGGCCACAATTGCCAACACCACCCAGGTTGGCCACCTCCCTGGCGTGGAAGTGCAAATCCAGGGAGCTGCTTCTATTACCGGCCGGCACGAATTTGTTGTAGACTCTTTTGATCCCTTTCCCCAAGGTTTTCTGCTGTGATATACCATTTTGTGCCAAATCTTATTATTCACAACGCCCGTATTCACACCCAGGACCCAGGTCGGCCCTTCGCTTCGGCCCTGGCCGTAAGCAACGGGCGCATTCTGGATGTGGGCGATGATGAGCATATATTAGCCCTGGCCCACACCGAAACCCAAATCATAGATGCAAAGGACCGCCTGCTTCTGCCTGGCCTCATGGACTCCCATTTCCACTACCAGGACTGGGCCCTGGGCCGAACCAGACTGGAACTGGCTCCAATGTCCTCCCTGCAAGAAGTTCTGGACAAAGTGGCTCAGGCAGCCTATCAGGCCCAACCCGGAGAATGGATTCAGGGCCAGGGCTGGAATGAAGGGGACTGGCCCGAGCTGCGCATGCCCACCAGGCAGGATCTGGACCGGGCCGCGCCGTATCATCCGGTGGCCTTGGCCAGGTGCGACCTGCACCTCTTTGCAGTCAACTCCAAGGCCCTGGAGTTGGCCGGGATTACCGCCCAGACCCCGGATCCCCCCGAAGGGCTCATCAGCCGGGACGAACATGGACAGCCGGACGGTATCCTCAAGGAGCAGGCCATCAGTCTGGTCAAGGCAGCCATCCCCGATGCAGGGGAGGAGCATCTCGTGCAAGCCATGCAGGCCGGGATCCCGGTTTTGCACTCCCTGGGCCTGACAGCCATACACGATGTGCGCCTCAAAGGGACAATTGCAGATGGGGCAATGACGCTCCGGGCCTGGCAGCGCCTGGACCTAGAGGGCGATCTCCAGCTCCGCTGCTGGTCCAGCCTGCCCGGTGAGGTTGTAAGCCAGGCCGCAACCCTGGGCCTGCGTACTGGATTCGGATCCCAACGCCTGCGTCTGGGGCATCTCAAATACTTTGCCGATGGGGGCATGGGTGCTCGCACGGCCTGGATGATTGAGCCTTACGAGGACGGAGGCGAAGGCCTCCCCCTGATTCCCATGCATGAATTGCGGAGCATGGCCCTGCAGGCGGATGCGGCTGGACAGGCGGTTATGATCCATGCCATTGGAGACCGCTCCAGCCGGGAAGTGATCTCCATTTTGGAGCAGGTCCATGATCAAAGAATGGAGGATCAACCCCGTCTCTCGGCTCCGCCTCACGTCAATCACCGCATCGAACATTTGCAGATGGTCCGCCCCGAGGATCTGGACCGTTTGGCCCGTCTGCCGGTGGATGTCTGTGTCCAGCCCAGCAATCAGGTCATCGACATCGCCCTTTTGGACGCCTGTCTGGGGCAGCGGGGAAAATGGGCCTATGCCTTCCGCTCCATGCTCGACGCCGGGGTCCGCCTCCTGTTCAGCTCGGACAGTCCAGTCTGCGACCCCAGCCCGCTGATGGGCATACACGCTTTGTGCACCAGACAACGCCCGAATGGTACACCTGATAAGGGCTGGCACCCCGAGCAAATCTTGAGCGTGGCTGAGGCGGTCCACGGCTATACTCTGGCCCCAG
>CAZUER010000054.1:0-12463 GCA_964619345.1 uncultured Desulfohalobiaceae bacterium | reverse complement strand
CCAGCCCAAGCCTATGGAGTGGAGCGTGAACTGGGCAGCCTGCGTCCGGGCAAGCGGGCGGACTGCATCATCTTGGATCAAGACATTTACAGCATCGATCCCCGGGACATCCAGCATGTCCGGGTGGATATGAACATGTTTGACGGACAAATCGTGTATGCACGGGAGAATAAGGCATGAAAGCCGAAGATTTCATCCACTTGGAAGAGACGTATGGAGCCCATAACTACAAACCTTTAGACGTGGTCTTGTCCACAGGACAGGGGGTCTGGGTCTGGGATGTAGAGGGCACCAAGTACATGGACTGCCTGGCCGCCTACTCCGCAGTGAACCAGGGCCATTGCCACCCCAGAATCTACAAGGCCATGGTCGATCAGGCCCAGAAGCTGACCCTGACCTCCCGGGCCTTCCGCAACGATCAGCTGGGACTGTTCTACAAGGAGATCTGCGAGCTGACCAACTCCCACAAGGTTCTGCCCATGAACAGCGGGGCCGAAGCGGTTGAGTCGGTCATCAAGACCGTGCGCAAGTGGGGATACGAGGTCAAAGGGGTGCCCGACAATCAGGCCGAGGTCATTGTCTGCGAAAATAACTTTCACGGCCGAACCATCGCCATTGTGGGATTCAGCTCCGACGAAAAGGCCAAAACAGATTTCGGCCCCTTCCCCACTGGATTCACGTCCATCCCCTTTGGAGACGCCCAGGCCCTTGAAGATGCGATTACTGAAAACACCGTAGCCTTTTTGGTCGAGCCCATTCAAGGCGAAGCCGGGGTTCTCATCCCTCCGGACGGGTACCTCAAAGAAGTGAAAAGGATCTGCGAGCAACACAATGTGGTCCTTATCCTGGACGAGATCCAGACCGGCCTGGGCCGGACCGGCAAGCTCCTGGCCGAGGAATACGACGGGATCGAGGCCGATTTGACATTGGTGGGCAAGGCCCTTTCCGGAGGCTTCTATCCAGTCTCGGCCGTACTCTCCAACTCCGAGGTCATGGGCACCCTGCGGCCGGGAGAACACGGATCCACTTTCGGAGGCAATCCTTTGGCCTGTGCCGTAGCCCGGGAAGCCCTCAAAGTTCTGGTGGAAGAAGGGATGATCGATAATGCGGCCCGCATGGGTCAGCGCTTTATGGACGGGCTGAGGACCCTGAAAAACTCCATGATCAAGGAAGTCCGGGGCAAGGGGCTGATGATCGGCCTGGAGCTTATGCCCGAAGCCGGCCCGGCCAGACCCTACTGCCTGCAACTGAAAGAGAAGGGCCTGTTGTGCAAGGACACCCATGAGCAAACCATCCGCTTCGCTCCTCCCCTGGTCATCACCGCAGAGGAAGTGGACTGGGCTGTGGACCGGATCAGGAGTGTTTTGGAGGGGTAGCAGAAGCTTTGAGAATTCAGTGTTCAGCTTTGCCTCCGGCAAATCTGAAATAATTTTTCGCCCCAAAGAGGGCAAAAAGGGGGGAAGAAGGCCCACATATGACCAATACCCATCCAGACCCAGACGTCCTCTTCTATCAATCCCGGACCAGATTGCCGGTTATACAACGCTCGGAAGGCATCTATATCTGGGATGAGGAAGGGAAAGAATACATCGACGGTTGCTCCGGGGCCATGATCTGCAATATCGGGCACAGCCATCCCCGTGTCCTGGAAGCCGTCAACCGCCAGGCCCAATCCACCTTCTTCGCCTACCGCACCCAGTTCGAGAACCGGCCGGCTCTGAATTTGGCCCAGGCTTTGGTCCAAGAGATGCCGGATGGTATGAATCGGGTCTTTTTCGTCTCCGGGGGTTCAGAAGCTGTAGAATCTGCCTTGAAGATTTGCCGCCAGCACTTCTGGCACACCGGCCAGCAGGGGCGGCACATCTTCATCAGCCGCACACCCAGCTACCACGGGGCCAGCCTGGGGGCCCTGAGCATGACCTCTTACGCCCCTTTGGAGATCCCCTTCCGGCCCATGTTTCAGGCCTACCCTAAGATCCCGGCCCCCTATTGCTACCGCTGCCCCTATCACAAAACATATCCGGAATGCGGCCTGGAGTGCGCCCGGGCCCTGGAAAAGACCATCCTGGAGCAGGGACCGGAATCCGTAGCCGCTTTTATAGTTGAACCTATCGGTGGAGCCAGCACAGGGGCTTTGGTTCCTCCAGACGACTACTTTGTCATCATCCAGGATATTTGCCGTAAATACAAGATCATGCTCATCCTGGACGAGGTGATGACCGGTTTCGGCCGGACCGGAGCCATGTTTGCCATGGAGCACTGGGGTGTTCAACCGGACATCGTGGCCCTGTCCAAGGGTATGGGTTCCGGATACATACCTTTAGGCGGTGTGGTCACCCGCAAGGAGATTGTGGATCCCATCCTGGCTGGTGGCGGATTCATGCACGGATTTACTTCAGCCGGCAATCCCATGGCCTGCGCCGTGGGCCTGGAGGTCCTGAGCATCCTCAAAGAAGAGGATTTGTCAGCCAATGCCGGGGAGCGGGGCCAAGAGCTTTTATCAGGATTGCGCTTCCTGGCCACGCGCCACCCGATCATCGGCCAGGTCCGGGGCAAGGGCCTGCTCACTGCCATTGAGCTGGTCCAGGACCGGGACACCCGCACCCCCTTTGCCCCGGAAAAAGGCATGAACAGTCTCTTGACCCAGGAAGCCGCCAAGCAAGGCCTGATCATCTATCCCCGACGGCCCATTTACGGCCTGCGCGGGGACCATGTACTCATCGCCCCACCTCTGATCGTGAGCAAAGAGCAGGTCCAGGAGATATTGCGCAGGTTGGATAGGGCGCTGGGGAGGGTGGTTTAGTGTCCAGTGTTCGGTGTTCGGTGTTCAGCGCCGCCACTGACGAAACCGCATTGAGTGCGTCCCTGCGTTGCAGGTAAATGCCAGCCAGTTACATGCGCAATAAAGATGAGGAATAATCGTGACAGATAAAACAAGATTTACCTTGAAGATGGCCAGCCCTCTTCGTAACCAGTTTCATCCTCGATCAAACTGGCGGCTTCTTACGAATAACAAATAACTAATAACGAGCCCGCCAGAGGCGGGGCTGAACCCTGAACACCGAACACTGAACACTCACACTGGAGCCTCCGTGATCGACAAAACCACCACTGCAGCTCAAGCCATCTCCCAAATCCGGGACGGTTCTTTAATAATGATCGGAGGCTTCGGCACTCCGGGCACGCCCTTTACCCTGATCAGCGCCCTTATAGCCCATGGGGCAAAGGACCTGACCCTGGTCAAGAACGACGCCAACGAGCCGGGGATCGGCATCTCCCGCATCTTTGAGGCCGGATTGGCCCACAGCTACATCGTATCCCACATCGGGCTGAACAGCACTGTGGTCGAACTCATGAACCAGGGCCGAATCCAAGTCGAGTTTTCGCCTCAGGGTATACTGGCCGAGCGCATCCGGGCCGGCGGAGCCGGTTTGATGGGTATTGTTACCGACATCGGCATCGACACTATCCTGCGCGAAAAGCGACGAATCATCGAAGTGGACGGTCGGGAAGCCTTTTTCGAGCCTGCCCTGCGGGCGGATGTGGCCCTGATTCACGCCGCAGCCGCCGACCGGCTGGGCAATCTGGTCTATGCCAAGTCGGCCCGCAACTTCAATCCCCTCATGGCCATGGCCGCAGATCTGGTCATTGCCGAGGCCGAAAAAATCGTTGAACCCGGAGATCTGGACCCGGATCAGATCCATACCCCGGCCGCCTTTGTGGACCACCTGGTACTCATCCCGGAAATAACTGAAGAATACGGAGTGCTTGCCCATCATGTCCTTGAAACATAAGATCTCCGCCCGGGCGGCCCGGGAGATCCCGGACGGCTCAATCATCAACCTTGGTATCGGCATCCCCACTCTGATACCGGGCCACCTGCCCGCCGAGCGAGAGGTCCTGGTACACTCTGAAAACGGGATCCTGGGCATGGGCCGGGCCTGTACCATGGCCGAGGCCGACCGCAACCTCATCGATGCCGGAGGGACCTATATCCATGTGAATCCCGGGGGATCGTTCTTCGACAGTGCAGTCTCCTTTGCCCTGGTCCGCTCCGGACGCCTGGATGTGGCCGTTCTTGGGGCATTGGAAGTCTCTGAGACCGGGGACGTGGCCAACTGGATCATGCCCGGCCGGCACACCCCGGGCATCGGGGGCGGCATGGAGCTGGCCCAGAAAGCCAACCGGCTGCTGATCACCACCACTCACACTACCCGCAAAGGCGAGCCCAAGCTGGTCAAGCTGTGCAGCCTGCCCATCACCGCCCGAGCCTGCGCGCACACTGTAGTCACCGAACTGGCGGTCATCGACGTCACCCCTCAAGGATTTGCCCTGCGGGAAATCGCTGCCGAGAGCAGCGTGCAGGAGGTGGTGGACAAAACCGGAGCCGAGCTTATTGTGCCGGACCGGGAAGTGCCAACCTACTGAGTGTTCAGTATTCGGTGTTCAGTGTTCAGCCCCGCCTCTGGCAGGCCTGTTATTCGTTATGAGTTATTCGTTATTTGTAAGAAGCAGCCGGAGGCAAAGCTGACACCAGAAACCTCTATCTTTCTAGCGAGTCCCATATGTCCACCATCACCCCTCAAGAACAACGACTTTTACAGGCGGTACAGGATCTGAAACCTGAGATCATCGACTTTGCCTCCCGCTTGGTGGCCGCACCCAGCACCTTGGGCAATGAAGCCGGAGCGGTCCAGGTCATGGATGATGAGCTGAGCAAACTGGGTCTCTCTCCGACCCGGGTGCCCATTGATCCGGACAGGCTGGCCGCTCATCCCGGCTTTGCCCCTGTCCCCTGGAGTTATGAGAATAAGGAGTGCGTGGCAGCCATCCGGGCCCAAGATGCTCCAGGCGGACGCAGTCTGCTCTTCAACGGCCATCTGGATGTGGTCAGCCCGGAACCGGTCGATTTCTGGGACTTCGATCCCTTTGCCCCCTTTGTCCGGGAGGGCTGGCTTTACGGCCGCGGGGCCGGAGACATGAAGTCCGGTGTGGCGGCCATGACCTATGCCTTGCACGCCGTGCACAAAGCCGGTTTCGGCCTCTCCGCCCCGGTCACAGTGGAAGGAGTCATCGAGGAGGAATGCACCGGCAACGGAGCCCTGGCCTGTTTATTGGCCGGCTTTGATGCTCAGGCCGTGCTCATTCCAGAACCATTCGGCCCTACCCTGCTCACCGACCAGGTGGGTGTGCTGTGGTTCAAGATCCGGATCAAAGGACGGCCCAGCCATGTCCAGGCCGCCCCAGCCGGGACCAACGCCATTGAGAAGAGCTTCGTACTTATCCAAGCTCTGCGCGAATTGGAAGAGCAATTGAACCAGGAGAATGTGCCTTCGGCCTATACCCAGCACGTCCACCCCCTGAACTTCAATCCAGGGATGCTCAGCGGTGGAGACTGGCCCTCAACCGTTCCAGCCTGGTGCGAGTTGCACTGCCGGTTGTCCTTTTTTCCCGGCATGGCCTATTCCCAGATCCAGGACCGGGTAAAACGGACCATTTTGGAAGCGGCTGAAAAGGACCCCTGGTTGCAGACCAATCTGCCCCAAGTCGATTTCTACGGCTTTCGTTCCGAGGGACACAGCGTACCACTTGACCTGCCAGCCCTGCAGCTCCTCAGTTCCTGCCACCAGGCCCTAACTGGTGAGCAGGCGGCCAGATATATCTCCAACTGCACCACCGATTTGAGGGCCTTCTGCCTTTACGGCCAGGGACAGGCCACCTGCTTCGGTCCGGTGGCCGAGAACATCCACGCGGCCAACGAGCGGGTCCGCCTGGACAGCGTACTGCACACCGCTCGGGCCTACGCCCTGTTCATGGCCCGCTGGTGCGGACTGGTAGAGTAGTAAAATGTTTGTCAAACAAGGAGCACTCCATGCGCGAAGTCGCTATAGTTGGATACCTGCGATCTCCTCAATCCCGGTCCCGGCCCAAAGAGCCAGAAAGGGATGATCTGGGTCCCATTCGGGCGGACGAGCTTCTGGCCCGGGTCATCCAGGCACTTTTAGACAAAACAGGCACAGATCCCCATACCTTGGACGACTTTGTGGTCGGTTCCGCCTTCGGGGTTAGCGAGAACTGGACCTACGGCGGCCGCACTCCGGTGTTTCTGGCCAATCTTCCGCAGACGGTCCCGGCCAAATTCCTGGACATGCAATGCGCTTCCGGCATGGCCGCCATCCAGACCGGGTGGCTGGAAATCGCAGCCCAAGCTGCAGATACTGTTCTGGCCTCGGGCATGGAGCACATGACCCGAGTACCCATGGGTCCCACTCTTTTTGAGCAGGGAACCATCTCCGTTCACCCCGGACTGTCCTCCGATCCGGCATATGCCCATTGGGACATGCACACCACCTTAAACATGGGCCTGACAGCTGAAAAGCTGACCAGCATCAGCGGCATCACCCGCCAGGCCATGGACAAGTGGGCCGTGCGTTCCCATGCTCTGACGGTTCACGCCAGAAAATCCGGCTTTTTCGATTCTGAAATCCTGCCTATAGAGGTCACAACTCAGGACGGGGCACTCCGGACCGTGGACCAGGACCAGGCGGTGCGGGAGGGAACCACCCTGGAAGGCCTGTCCCAGCTCAAACCCATCTTTCATCCTGAAGGTTCCATCACTGCCGGCAATGCATCTCCATTAAACGCCGGAGCAGCGGGCATGCTTCTCATGGCCCGGGAAAAGGCCGAAAAGGCCGGCCTGCCCATCCTGGGGCTGGTGCGGGCAATGGGGGCGGCCGGTGTGGATCCTACGCTCATGGGCCAAGGGCCGGTCCCGGCCGTACGGCGGGCCCTGATCCAGGCCGGGCTTTCAGTCCAGGACATCGACTACTGGGAAATCAACGAGGCCTTCAGTGTGGTGGCCCTGTATGCCATGCAGGAACTGGGCATTAACCCGGAACGAGTCAATGTTATGGGCGGAGGTCTGGCCCTGGGCCATCCCCTGGGAGCCACCGGGGTCCGCCTGGTAGGAACCCTGGCTCGGATCCTGGAGCACAAAGGGGCCAGATTCGGCTGCGCCACCGCCTGCGTGGGCGGCGGCCAAGGGATGGCCACAGTGATTGAGCGCTGTATGGTGTAGCAGAAGTCAGCGCCGCCTCTGGCCGCAAACGCCCAGTTTGATCGAGGATGAAGCATGTGATGGGGCTATATTTTAGAAGTGTTATACGAACAAGACAAGAATCATAACCCACCGACCATTATGCCAGACATCAAATCCAAATCCACCGAGCTCGCTGCAAACATCATCCGCTTACGACGCGATCTGCATCAGATCCCGGAAGCCGGGCTGTCCGAACACAAGACCGCAGCCTACGTGGCTGAATATCTCCACAACCTGGGCCTGGAAGTGCACACCGGCATAGCCGGGACCGGAATCAAGGCTGTCTTACGCACTGGCCGCCCCGGCCCAACCCTCATGTATCGGGCGGACATGGACGGTCTGCCGGTTCAGGAACTGACCGGCCTTGCCTGGGCCTCTCAGCATCCGGGCATGATGCACGCCTGCGGACACGACGGACACATGGCCATGGCTTTGGGCACAGCCACCCTCCTTTCATCAATCCCGGACCAGCTGCAAGGAAACATGGTCTTTGTCTTTCAGCCGGCCGAGGAAGGACCAGGCGGGGCCAAGCCCATGATCCAGGCCAACGTCCTGGAAAATCCTGAAGTGGATGAAGCCATTGCCTTCCATCTCTGGCCTGAGCTGGACTTCGGCTGCTTAGGTATTAAATCCGGCCCGCTCATGGCGGCCATGAACAGATTCCAGATCACCATCCTGGGACAAGGTGGCCATGCAGCCATGCCCCACAAGTGCGTGGACGCTTTGGATGTGGGGGTTCAAGTAGTAAATGCCTTGCAGCGCCTGGTCAGCCGCAAAATCTCTCCTCTGCATCCGGCCGTGCTCACAGTTGCCAGCTTTCAGGCCGGATCCACCTTCAATGTCATTCCGGACCAGGCCCAACTGACCGGGACCACCAGGACCTTTGACCGGGATACCTGGAACTCCTGGCCCGGATGTATTGAACAGGTAGTCTCCGGGGTGTGCACCTCCATGGGTGCAGAATACAAGTTGGACTTCTCCTCCGGATTCGCCCCTTTGATCAATGACCCCGAGATCGCAGAACGTATGCACCGGGTTGCAGCCCAGATGGTGCCCCCAGAAAAGATCCAGGTTCCGGAACAGACCATGGGTGGCGAGGACATGAGCTTCTTCCTGGAAAGAGTCCCTGGTTGCTATGTATTTCTGAGCATAAAAGACACACGAGAGGCCGCACTGCACAGCCCACATTTCGATTTTGATGAGTCCATTTTATCTCTGGGGGTGGAGTTGGCCTCCCGCTATGCTGTTCATACCCTGGGCAGGGAATAAGGTACTCACTCATCATTTGAAACAAGATATGAGCATACAAAAGTTCAGGGTTGCCTTCAGGCAACCCTGAACTTTTGTATTAAACCCTCTTCTGCCCCACCAGCCGCGCAAAGTGCTCATATGAGCGGTCATATGTCTTCTCTGCATCAGCCGGGAAGTAGCAGGCTGGGAGTTGCCTGCTCTTCATATGATACTGCATACATTCGCAACATATCCCTTTACGCTCGCAAGGTTCATATGTGCAATTGCAACGAGTCAAGTTTTCTTCTTTTTTGCATTCCATGATCTCCTCCTTTCCCTGAGTCTTCATTCTAAGTAATCCAAGTCTTCCACAGCTAAAGATTGCCTGTTGCCATCATTTTTGTCTTTCATCAATTGCGATTTGACTTCCCCTCTAGCTCCCTCTACCCTGCAGACAACGTGAATATGCAAGGATGACTTGAATGCTGTTTCCAAGCAAGGACATACAAAATGACCACCAAGACCCTCTTACGCACAGCTGTCAGCGCTGCCCTGGAAGCCGGATCGGCCATATTGGACATCTACGACACCGATTTTTCGGTGCAACACAAAGAGGATCAGTCCCCACTGACCAAGGCCGATCAAGCTGCGCATGAGATTATTACCCACCATCTGCATCCAACATTCATTCCCATTCTGAGCGAAGAAGGATCAAACATCCCTTTTACGCTGAGAAAGGACTGGGAAAAACTGTGGATAGTCGACCCCCTGGACGGAACCAAGGAGTTCATCAAGCGCAACGGGGAGTTTACGGTCAATATCGCGTTGGTCCAGGATCGAAAGCCCATCCTGGGCGTTATTTTTGTCCCGGTCAAGAACACCCTCTACCTGGGAAATGCCGATTATGGAGCCAGGCGCTGCCTGAACATCCACCCCAACCCGGCCATCCAGATGGAAACCCTCCTGGAGCAGGCTGACAGGCTGCCGGAAGAGGATAACAACTCCAGACCATTCACCATTGTTGGCAGCCGTTCCCATCCCACCCCTGAACTCCAGACCTATGTCCAGGCTAAGGAACATGAACTGGGGGAGGTACAGTTCGTCTCCGCCGGAAGCTCCCTCAAGTTCTGTCTGGTGGCCGAAGGGCTGGCGGACATCTATCCCCGCCTGGGACCGACCATGGAATGGGACACCGCTGCCGGCCAGGCCATAGCTCAGGCCGCTGGACGCAACGTTCGAATTTGGGAAACAGAAGACCCTTTGGTTTACAACAAAGAGGACCTGCACAATCCATGGTTTGTGGTTGAATAGGCTTTTAAGGAATCCACTATATGACTCACTCGAAAGTACTGGCCTGGATATTACTGATTCTGGTCATTGGAGCTGTTATCTTCAGTGTGGTCAGCATGTATCATGGCCGACTGGAACAGGCCATGCTTTTTACCCCACTGCTTTTTGTTATATATATCTTCGGTATTGGGGTGCACAAAAAAACAGATAACAGTCCGAGTGAGGAAGAACATAAAACAGAGGATGAAGAACAGAATTCTTCATCTAACCAAGAAAAGTGATGTGCATACTTTTTCTGCATTTTTATTTGCAAGACCGACTTTATATGATATTCTACCGTGGAGAAGACTGAATACACGGTACAAAGTAATAAAACATTTGTAGAGTTTTTTTTCAGCATTTCACGTCTTCCAAAGTATTAATTTTCTCCGGGGATCATATGCAGACCTTTACCGAATGTATCCCGTGTTTTGAGCGCCAGATTGAAAAGCTGGCCACCATGGTGGCTGGCGATGACAGTGAGTTCCAAAGACTCCTCCAGACACAATGCCAGGAGATAATCCGGCACACCGACATCAATCACCCTCCACCCGAATTGGCCGCCCGAATTTATGCCCAAGCTGCCGAGATCAGCGGCCAAAACGACTTTTTTGCCCAGCACAAACACACAGCCAACACCCGAGTCCTGAAGATCTTGCCCACACTGGACGACCGCATTCAGGCCAGTCTTGATCCCCTGCTCACTGCCCTTCGCTTCTCCCTGATTGCCAACTATATTGATGTAGGTGTGGATGGGGAGTTCGACTGGGAAGCCGCCTTAACCCAAGAGAAGGCCCAGGAGGAAATGGGCGGGTATCCCAAGCTCCGTCAAATGTTGGAAACGGTAAAACCCAAGGTCATGATTTTGGGAGACAATGCCGGAGAAATCGGCATGGATACTTTGCTGGTCAAACAGCTGCAAAGTCTGGGGGCGGAGGTTACCTATGTGGTCCGCGGAGCTCCCATTTTAAACGATGCTACCCTGGATGATGCTCGATTTGTGGGCATGGACCGCCTGTGCCGGGTCATTCCCTCCGGGGCGGACAGCCCGGGGACCATTCTGTCCAGGTGTCATCAGAGTTTTTTGCAGGAGCTATATGCCGCACCAATAGTCATTAGCAAAGGACAGGGCAACTTCGAGTCCCTGCACGGGCGCTTGCCGGGCATATTTTTCGCTTTGAAGGTTAAGTGCCCGGTGGTGGCCAGGCTGACCGGCTTTCCAGTCCGGACATCCATCTTTGATTTCCTGAAGCAGGGAATGACCCTGCCCTAGACAACGCTCCTGTCAACTTTGTGCAGAAAGCTTTCCGTTCAATGATTCGATATCCACAGCCCAGACCCGGACTGAATCCAGCTTCTGCCTGGGCATAACCCAGGCTTGGCCGGAGTAGTGATTCATGATCTGGTTCAATCCGCCCACTTTCTCGTCTTCTGTGTGCAGTTCCCTGATCCGGCCGGTGCCGATCACGCTGGTATAGGCCATACTCCAGGCACAGGGCTTGTCCGAATCGGCTATCACCCGGACCTGATCTTCGAATTCAAAGCAGACCTGCGGATTGGCTTCGAAAAACTCAATCTTCTTTCCGGTTGTTCCTGTATGGATGTACAGACACTGTCCGTCAAAACCGAAACAGATGGGAACAATATAGGGTTCATTCTCCTTCGTCAGACCCAACCGGCATACATTACATCGACGGATAATGGCCTTGATTTCCTCAGGCTCAGTAATATACTTTTCATTTTGGCTCATATGCATCCTCCAATCTTCATCCTTTCTGGTCAGCTTTGCCTCTGGCAAATCTGACATTTTTTTGTGCGCCAAAGGGCGCACAAAAAAAGCAGTGCCCAGTTTCATGCGAGTATCACCATATGTGTACTCGACATATCACCTCCATTCATATAACACCCTCCCCACCACGTATCAATTCTTTGTAACCACCTAACCATCACTTGATCAACTCAGTCAGGTTTGCTTATGCCCCACATGTTCATCAACCGGCCGCGTTTATTCAATTTGACCGCCCACAGGAGGGACTTACGCAAAAAATTCCGCTGGGAAACAGTCAACGCCGCCTTGTATAAACTGGGGGGAGTTGTTTTCATTATTGGCAGCATCCTCTTTTTCCCCAAGCTGCATACACACAAAGACATGGGCTGCTGGACCTTCTTTTTAGGATCCCTTCTCTATCTGGTGGTCACAGTCCATGATTTAGTTGAGGTGCACTTTCATTGGCGAACAACCAGCCCACACAATGGCAAATCCTTACTCGAGTATGTGGCGGCTGCCAGTTACGTCCTGGGCACTGTTTTGTTCACGGTAGGCAGCATTTTCTTTCTTTCCCAAGTGGGCTGGACCATTGTCGGAGCCTGGTTTTTCGTAATCGGCAGCCTCTTGTTCGTTATTGGGGCCTGCATCAATGTCCTGCAGATAATTTACTCCCAAAACTTACTCACCCTGCAACTCCTGAATCTCACCGCAGTTGCCTTTGTCGTAGGTTCGGTCCTGTTTACTGTGGCCTCGGTTCCCTACCTCTGGCATTTCAAGTCAGCATATGACTCTAAAATCTTGGACTCGTATCTGGCTTGGCAATATCTCGTAGGCAGTGTGCTGTTCTTTACGGGTGGAATATTCAATTATTGGCGGGCATATGTCATTATCAGTGAAGAGATTGCATTACAGGAGGACAGTAGCAAAGAGAGTGTGCCTGCTGCACATTAATAAAATAAATACAAAGGCGGCCCGAAGGCCGCCTTTGTATTTATTTTAACTCCTCCACCTTGTCTTTGAGCTCCGGCATGAACTCC
>CAZUER010000053.1:0-25111 GCA_964619345.1 uncultured Desulfohalobiaceae bacterium | reverse complement strand
ATTACCTGAAGTCAGGCCGCTTGTCTACCCCGAGTTAAGTGTCGCTGTAGTGCTATCAAGACTGGGTGCACGGCACGCCCCAGAACACCGTGGTCCTGCCTTACGTGTCTATGCACGGCAGCACCAAGGTCATGGTCGATCACCTGGTGGCCGCTTTGGTCGAACGCGGAGTGCGGGTGGAGCAGTTCAACCTGGCAGTGACCGATATCGGCAAGCTGGCCATCACCCTGGTTGATGCCGGAACAATTGTCATCGGCACGCCTACCATCCATGCAGGACCCCATCCATACGCAGCCTACGCTGCCCTGCTGGCTAACGCCCTGCGGCCCAAGGCCAGGTTTGTGTCCGTCATCGGCTCCTACGGCTGGGGCGGCAAGACCGTGGATACCCTGGCCGGAATGATCTCCAATCTCAAGATTGAGGTCCTGGATCCGGTGTTGTGTAAGGGACTGCCTAAGGAGCAGGATCTCCAAGCCCTGGATGCACTGGCGGATTCCATTGCCGCCAAGCATAAAGAGCAGGGATTTGCTTAAAAACTCTTTCTGCGCCGCGAGTCGCGGCGCAGAAAGAGTTTTTATACGAACATCCTGACAAAATTATGCTTGAATGCGCTCCCTGCAATACTTTTCGCATATTTCTGAACCGACTACAAAAAGGGCGGTCTGTGAACTGAAAGCACCGTGAATCGTATCCACCCTGCAGGCCGGGACAACGTCTCAGCTATAGTTGCCCGCATTGATCTGGATTGAGAGGATCTTCTACGTCAAGACAGAATCTATCTCCTCCTTGAGAACAATAGACTGAACACAACCCAGACACTGACCGTCTTTGAACATGGGGGCAAGGGTGACCAGAATGGTTTTTCCATAAGGTATGATATTGATTCTCTTTCTTCCATATTCATCCCTTTCAGAATACGTTATTCTATTGTGCATCAGAATCTACAGATATATAGACAGGACACGTAAAGGTTCGCTGTGCCTAAGATCCTGCTTATTTTCCCGTTTTTGAGCTACCTTTTCCTGGCCGCTCATGAGCTCAGGGTTGGGAATTATGTGTTTCTGGCCGGATGGCTGCTGATGGCTGCTTTGATCCTGATCTGGCGCAGGCCCTGGGTCCGCCATGCTTGCGCCATAACCCTCATGCTCGGCCTCTTTCTCTGGTTCAGGGTCACAATTGACCTGCTTCATTTTCGATTGGCCGTGGATGCCCCCTATGCCCTCTTGTTGACCATCATGGGGGCAGTGGCCGGACTTATGGCTGTATCCCTGGTTTGTATGTTCTCAACAACCATGCAAAACTGGTTTGCAGGCCGCAAATGAAGGGAACACAACACATTGTCTGGATATTCGGTCTGACGGCAGGTCTTCTGCTCTTGGTCCGGGAAACCTCGCCTCTTCCCATTCTCCTGGCCGATCGCTATCTCCCTGGAAGCGGAATGCTCCAGATAGTGGTTTTGGGCATATATGCCTGCTTTGTGGGGCACAAACTGCTCAATGCCGCTCAAACCGGCCCAATCAGATCCAAGATATGGGCCTTCTTCTCTGTGGTCTTTTTTGCCCAGCTTCTCTTGGGTCTGGCCGGTATGCCATCCATGCTCATGACCGGTGAACTGCACGCCCCTGTTCCGGCCCTTATTCTGGCCGGCCCTGTGTATCGAGGGCATGGGCTGTTTATGCCCATCTTATATTCCATAACCGTCCTTCTAGTCGGCCCGGCCTGGTGCAGCTATCTCTGTTATATCGGGGCATGGGACGACATTGCATCCCGCTGGAATACCAAAAATCCGCGCCCGGTATCCAAGTGGGCCACGCATACCCTGCGAGCCATGCTGGCCATGCTCATTGTTTGCACAGCCTGGTTATTGCGCCTATCCAATGCTCCCCTGCCTGTGGCTGTTGGCCTGGCCTTGGGCTTTGGTCTGGCCGGAGTCGGGACCATGATTTGTGTCTCCACCTGGATGGGGCGGATGTTTCATTGCACCGTTATCTGCCCCATAGGCTTGATCAGCAACCTTGTGGGCCGGATCAGCCCCTGGCAGGTTCGCATCGGCCAAGGCTGCACCCAGTGCAGCCGCTGCTCCAAGGTTTGCCGTTACAGCGCCCTGGAAGAAAATAATCTCAATCAAGGCAGACCGGGCCTGACCTGCACCTTATGCGGCGACTGTATTGGCCAGTGTCCAAACGGGCTTATCAGTTACCGGTTTCCCGGTATGCGTCCTGAACAGGCTCGAACCGCTTTTATCATTCTGATTGTCAGTATCCATACCCTATTTCTGGGAGTGGCCAGGATCTAACGCGTGCCTGCCTTTTTGACGTGAGTCAATGCACAAAGCGGATATCGATGGCAAACAAGAAATAAGCCTTAACGCCCGGAATCTTATAACGCCTTTGCTGGGATGGTTGCCAGGAATTGTATGCAAACCTAAACCAACAGGGAGATCCTATATGAAATCTGAAGCCGTTATAAATAATGTCATGTTCTTTGGCCTTACTTGCTTTAGGATATAGGGTTTTGTGGAAATTCTCATGGATTAAAGTGGGGCTGTTTGCAATGTCTTTTAGTTTATTGCAGACGCATCTCATATGCATACCAGGCAGGGAGTCCTTATGCGCAATATAGTCATTCTCGGAGCGGGTACGGCGGG
Source organism: uncultured Desulfohalobiaceae bacterium (assembly GCA_964619345.1). GTDB lineage: Bacteria > Desulfobacterota > Desulfovibrionia > Desulfovibrionales > Desulfothermaceae > Desulfovermiculus. The sequence continues at coordinate 22,464 of CAZUER010000053.1, read as the reverse complement.
TACTATGATGGCCAACAGACTGTGCCACAGTCTGCGTCATGAAATCGAAACCAATGAAATTTCCATTACTGTTGTGGATCAGAACCGGGAGCATGTGTATCAGCCCGGTCTTTTGTTCATTCCCTTAGGAGTTTACAAGGACAAGTACGACTTGGTGAAACCCCGGGAAAACTTCTTGCCCCGGGAGATGGAATTCCTTGTCTCCTTCATCCACAGAGTGGATCCGGAGAAAAACACGGTGTATTTGGAAAAGGGGGAACTGCATTACGACCTGTTGATCATCGCCAGCGGATCGGTCATCGATCCCACGGAGCAGGAAGGAATGACGGGTAAGCACTGGCAGAAAAGCATTTTTGACTTCTATACCATAGACGGGGCCATGAAGCTGCAAAAAGCCATGCGCAGCTTTCGCGGAGGCAACGTGGTTTTAAACATAGCCGAGATGCCAGTTAAGTGTCCGGTAGCCCCTCCCGAGTTCGTCATGATGGCTGATTGGTACTTCCACGAACGTGGTCTGCGGGACAAGGTGAAGATCTTTTACGCCACTCCTCTGGACGGCCCGTTTACCAAGCCTATCGCCTCCCAGGCCCTGCAACATGTCTGTAACGAAAAGGGCATTGAGATAATACCGGAATTCGCCCTCAGCCACGTGGACAATGAGAAAAAGCAGATCATATCCTACGATGGCCGGGAACTTGATTTCGACCTCCTGGTCAGCATACCTACCAACAAGGGGGCATCCTTTTTGGAGGAATCCGGGCTGGGTGACGTTCTGAACTGGGTGCCCACCAACAACCACACCTTGCAGAGCAAAGATTTCGACAATATCTTCATCCTGGGAGACGCCACCAACGTACCCACCTCTAAGGCCGGATCAGTGGCCCATTTCGAAAGTGAACCGGTGGCTTTGTTGGTGGCAAATCTCTTCGTTTGACCAGGAGTAACCGAAACACAGCCCGACAAGGAGGTGTTAAAAAATCTTCGACCTGCGTATTCTCATGATCCGGACAGCTTGATTGCCGCTTCCCACGTGGTTGCCGTACATTTTCAGACTGTCGCCGCAGCCAACAACTACTGGCGCGACGATTAGACAGCTACGAATTGATGTGGAGGACTATATGGAACCTATTGCTGATCTCAAAGAAGAACATCGGGGTATAGAAATTATGCTTGGGATTATGGGGGGCGTGATTTCAAAAACCTCGAAAGGGCAATTAATTGACTCCAAGGATTTTGACTCAATCCTTGAATTTCTTTCTGTATTTGTCGATCGCTGTCATCATGGCAAAGAGGAGGATTTTTTATTTCCCGCCCTGGAAGAGGCTGGAGTTCAACGGGACAAAGGCCCTATCGGGGTTTTGCTCCGAGAGCATCAAGAAGGACGGCAACTGGTTGCCCAATTCAGGGAGGCGATCAAAAGCTTTCGTTCCGGAAATGCCAAAGCTGCCATAAGCCTTGAGAAGGCCGGCCGTGATTACATTTCCTTGCTCACCCAGCATATTCAGAAAGAAGATGACGTGCTTTTTCCGATGGCAGAACGGGTGCTTGGATCGGAAAAACAGGCCGAGTTAGCAGAAGCCTTTCAACAGCTTGAACAAAACCGGATTGGACAGGGAAGACACGAAGAATTTCATAACCAGCTGCACCGGCTCAAGAAGCTCTACTCAAGTTAAAAGATCACTGCTTTTTGATGTGGATCAAAGAAATGAACCTCTTATTCGGATAGTTGAGACATACTATACACAACACAGTGAGCAACCCGAACCAAAGGAGAACCAAGGATTTCACCCCGGTGATTGAAATGGCCAAGAAATGTCAGGCCCCGGAAGAGATCGAATCCGGCAAGATCGTGGGCGGATTTGCCCACAACCAGGTCCTGGCTCTGGCGGATAAAGTGGTGGAAGCGTTCAAATCCGGGGCCATTAAGAGATTCATCGTCATGGCCGGATGTGACGGGCGGCAGAAGTCCCGTACCTACTTCACTGAAGTGGCCGAAAACCTGCCCCAGGACACGGTTATTCTCACCGCCGGCTGTGCCAAGTACCACTACAACAAACTGGATTTGGGCGATATCGGCGGCATTCCACGGATTTTGGATGCCGGACAATGCAACGACTCCTACTCACTGACTGTGATCGCCTTAAAGCTCAAAGAAGCCTTTGGCCTGGAGAGCATCAACGATCTGCCCATTTCCTACGATATCGCCTGGTACGAGCAAAAGGCAGTTGCTGTCCTGCTGTCCATACTCAGCCTGGGCGTGCAGGGCATCCGCTTAGGCCCAACCCTGCCGGCCTTTTTGTCTCCCACCGTAGCCCAGGTCCTGGTGGACAAGTTCGACATCAAGCCCATCGGGAATGTGCAGGGCGACATTGAAGCCATGATGGCCGGTCAATAGTTAAAGTTCATATCATCGGGTCTTCCTGGCGGACGTGTTTCAACCAAGAGGATCCGATGAAACTTAGAAGAGGTAGCTTTCATGCAGAATATTATTGATGTGCGGGCCTTTGGCTCATTGCAACAGGCTATTAAGTATGAAGAGGTTCAGCTTCAGGGGCTGAAGCTGGATATTGAACTTCAAGTACTCGAGCTTTTAAAAAAGCTGGGCATTTCCAAAGAGCAAGTCCAACTGATCATGATCAACCACAAAGCTGTGACCGAAAATGCTGTCGTGCGTCCAGGCGACAGGGTAGCTCTTTTTCCCCAAGAGTATCCGGTGTTTGCAGATTGGAAGGACTTTAGGTAACTTGCAGTAAGTAACTATCAAATATGTTGTGAGATTTTTTTCTTTAGTTGGGCTTTGCTTTTGCTTCCTGTCATACCTTGATTTTTTATCTCCTTTCCATTATTGCTGTAACTCTCACCGCGGACTTCCTTAAACCGCTTCAGGATCGCCAGTACATCATCCCGTTGAATCTTATTACTCATGTCATCACCTCGAACACCGACGTGGACACCGGTTGTTTTCTGGGTAGGTCACAGGCCCATCTTTTCCGGGCGGGCGATAAACGCGTCCGAAATGTACTTCAGGAAGATCAGGCCAAGAACGACATGCTTGTACTCAGCCGCGTCGATTGAGCCACGCAGCTTGTCTGTTGCTTGCCAAAAGGTTTCCGCATCAACGCCGATTTCACTGTCTCTAATTTAGTCGCCTTGTTTGGGTTTTCTATTGATGAAATTATCAGATCTGTAACTGAATTAAGAGGTCAATGCCGGTTGATGGGCACTCGACCGGGATCTCCTGCGAATGGCAGGCTGAGCAGGCGGAGCAGAGAAAGCTTTTGGGGATTGCGGAATTGGGAAAGACCGATCACCATGTCCGTATGTCCCTTGGCTGGCTGATCCTTGTATGTGCCCAGCAGTCGGTCCCACCAGGGCAAATTAAACCCGTAATTGCTGTTTGTTTCCCGGATGACCACCGAGTGGTGGACCCGGTGCATGTCTGGCGTGACAACAAACAGCCTGAGAATTCGATCCATTTTTTGGGGAAGACGAATGTTGCTGTGGTTAAACATGGATGTAGCATTCAGAGCCACTTCAAAGATCAGAACAGCCAGAGCTGACACGCCAAGCGCGGCCACGGCCGACAGTTTGATGGCCATGGATACGATGATCTCGATGGGATGAAAGCGCAGACCTGTGGTCATATCGAAGTCAAGATCAGCATGATGAACCATGTGCAGCCGCCAGAGCACAGGAATGGCGTGATGCAGAACATGTTGTGCATATATCACCAGGTCCAGGGCCACAACGCCGACAAGAACTTCGAACCAATAGGGTAAGGACCATTGATTGAGGAGGCCCCAGCTCTGCTCCGAGGCCAGAAGGGCAACCCCAACAGGGAGAATGGGATAGACCAACGCGACCGAGAGCGGATTCAAAGCGACAATGGTCAGGTTGGCCAACCAGCGCCGGCCTTTGGAAGTTGTCAGCCGCCTGCGGGGGAGAAAGATCTCCCCCGCAGCCAGAATAGCGAAGACGCCCAGGAAAGCGCCCAAGCGAATAAGTGTTTCAGTTTCCATCCATAACACCGGATCTTGGATACTCGCCACTTTTTACTCAGGTCAGCTTCAAGAGTGGGTACCAAACACAGGCTGGCCAGAGCAAGCACGAAGTCGAGACCTCCATGCCCAAATGGAAGAAAATCTTTGAAACCCGGCATACCTTACTGCCATGGACTTGGGCCTGCAAATCGCCCAGCATTATAATACATTGAGATTGAAAGAGCTTTTTTATGGATGTGGCAAACCGTGAACTTGCTATCCAGCTTTATAAGTTAAGTATATGCTATGATGGCCAATGGGTCTTGAAGAACTTTTCACTGGAGGTATTTCCAAACGATAAAGTTGTGCTCACAGGTCCTTCCGGATCAGGGAAATCAACCGTGCTCAGGTGCATACTTGGTCTGGCTGTACCTGATTCAGGAGCTGTTGCTGTTTTGGGTGAAGCCATAACCAGTTATAATATCTGGAAAACAAGGCAATATATTGCATATGTGGCCCAAGAGCCTGATTTAGGTTCCGGGAGTGTCCGGGAAGTCATAGAAAAGCCTTTCACCTATAGGGCCAATTGCAAGCTGCGAAACAATCTTGAACATCTTCCTGCACTCATGGAACGATTCAACCTGCCTCCAAGCATACTCCATAAGCAGATTGCCAATATTTCCGGCGGTGAAAAGCAGCGCATCGCTTTGACCATCTCCATTTTGCTGGATCGCTCTATTGTGTTGCTCGATGAGGCATCTTCTGCGCTCGATAAGGACAATAAACAGGCTGTTGCTGATTATTTCAATCAGGCGGAAAACATCACTGTCCTATCTGTAGCCCATGATACTGAGTGGCTTGAATTTGCAACCCGTGTCGTTGATATGCAGGAACATAATAGTATTATGCGGGAAGAGAAATGAACAGGATCATAGATATCAGCTTTTTAAGCCTTGCCGGGAGCTATCTGCTGCTCATTGTCCCTTTGGGGATAATGCTTCATCAGCGTGTCAGCATGCTGAAGGAAACAGCTGTTGCTGTATTACGGATGACATTGCAGCTGCTGTTTGTCGGGCTGTATCTGCAAGTAGTTTTTAAGCTAAACAGCCCGTATCTTAATCTGGCCTGGGTTGCAGTAATGGTTCTAGTGGCAGATATGTCAATTCTCAAGGGTTGCAGACTGAAGATTCAGCGTTTTGTATTGCCTGTGTTTCTTTCTTTACTGGCCGGTACCGCCTTGCCGGTCATGGCTTTTGTAGGGCCAGTTCTTAAGCTGTCTGGATGGTTTGAGGCCCAATATGTTATCCCTTTGGCAGGAATGATTCTGGGCAACTGCTTGCGGGCGGATATCATTGGACTGAACAACTTCTATCAGGCCATCAAAACAAATGAAAAAGCATATCATCAATCCCTTGCTTACGGTGCAGGATTGACTGAAGCATTGAACCCTTTTTTTGGTGAAGCTTTGCGATCTGCTCTTGCTCCAACACTTGCTTCCATGGCCACGATAGGCCTGGTCTCCTTGCCCGGCATGATGACAGGAGTTATCCTTGCCGGCTCCGACCCGTTTACTGCCATAAAATACCAAATAGGCATCATGATCGCTATATTCACAGGAACCTCACTGACTGTTTTTCTGGCCATTCGACTTACTGTAAGAAACAGCTTCAATTCGTACGGTATACTTGATCATAAGATCTTTCGAAATACTTGATATTGTGATAAGAGTTTTTTGTAAGAGATAAGAGAATGAACATTCGAAGAACTATCGATCAGCAGACCTCAAAAGAGATGCACCTCACGTATCTGGCCCGGAAATACATATGGTGGAAGCCACCAGATCAGGCTCTTCGTGACTGGCACCATTTTTTGGCTCAGATAATGACCCTGGGGACCATTGAGGATTGTGGATGGATATTGCAAAATCTCGAAGAGGATGAGCTCAAGAGGGTCCTGGTGCACCCTCCAATAGGTGTCTTTAACTTGAGGTCGTGGCACTATTGGCACTACAAGCTCGGCGTGGCTCATAAGGAATCAGACATCCCACCTCTGCCCCAACGATCATTTGATGAGGGTTCACATGAGCTTTAAAATACTCAGAGCACATTATGACCTTTTGCCTCAGGCTCAGCAAAAGGTGCTCAGGGAACTCGACAAGATTCCCGCCGGGTTCGTACTTTATGGGGGAACAGCTGTAGCTCTCCATCTGGGACACCGATCTTCCATTGACTTTGATTTCTTTTCTTCTGATAGCTACACGTTGGACGATGTGAAAGCTTCATTATCATTCCTTGGAATTCACGAAATCCTTCAGGCAGAAAAAAATACACTCACTCTGCTTGTGAACTCACCTGACTGGGTAAAGGTTTCTTTCTTTTGGAATATCACTACCGGAAGGATTGCTCCCCCCATGGTGTTGGAAAGAGAAAATATTCTGGTAGCCTCTTTGGAAGATCTTTTGGCCCACAAATTGAAGACAATATTTGAACGTATCGAGATCAAGGATTATATTGATGTGGCCGCAATTTTGAGAGCAGGGTTTTCCTTACAACGAGGTTTGGAGGGCGCTCTCGCTCTGTGGAGGGATTTACCGGCAATGGAAGCGCTCAGAGCTTTGACATACTTTCAGGGAGCTGATTTTGAAAACCTCTCCCCGGAGGACAAAGACATCCTGATACAGGCCAGCCGCGATGTTTCTCTGAACACAATAAAGCCAAGTCCACTTGACCATTGGAGCCTGGCCTAAGGTTCTGCCTTTGCAGGAAGACATATATGCCCAAAATTACGCCCTTTGAACAATATGCTCAGGCCTATGACCAGTGGTTCGAGAGAAACCCTGATGCGTACAATGCGGAGCTGGAGCTGATCCGGGGTCTTTTGCCGGCGCAGCCTGAAGCCGAAGGTTTGGAAGTGGGCGTGGGCTCAGGGAAGTTTGCAGCCCCTCTGGGCATAGGCACAGGGGTCGAGCCATCCAAGGAAATGGCGGCCAGGGCCGAAAAGCTGGGCATCCGGGTTGTGCTCGGGGTGGCCGAAGACCTGCCCTTTCCGGAGGCCAGGTTCGATTATGTCCTGCTGGTGACCACCATCTGCTTCGTGGATGACATCGAGCAGACCTTTGCCCAGGCCTTCCGGGTCCTCAAGCCCGGGGGATGCATTATTGTCGGATTTGTGGACAGGGAAAGCGAATTGGGTAGACACTATGCAGCCAATCGGGAGAAGAGCAAATTTTATGCGCAGGCCTCCTTTTTCTCCGCTCCAGAGGTTATCACCCGCCTGCAAGCTGCCGGATTCGGCATTGCCCTCATCAAACAGACCCTGATCCCAGGGGAAGAAACCGGCACTCTTCATGATGGATACGGACAGGGGGCATTTGTGGGAATTCAAGGGATTAAGCATAGCATTAAGTAGACACAATGAACAACTCCTTGTCTCCTCCTTGACATTCCCCCTTTGTTTCGCGTTTCCTTTCTCTATGACTCAATCCAGCCATCTCAACTTAGCGGCCCTAGTGTTAGGTGTTGCTGTTCATGCGTCGCCCAGTGAGATCAAGTATGCCTATTACCGGCTGATGTGCCGGCATCATCCGGACAAACACCAGGGTGATCCCCAGGCCGGGCAACGCACCGCCCTGATCAACGAGGCCAGGAACATGCTCCTGGGACGCACCTTGAATCCCACCCTGCTCAGGGACAGGGACCTGGTATCTGAAGTTCTGGAGCACCCGCCAATAAACGAGGACAATGATGAGGAAACGATCCTCAGCTACAACGAATGGCTCAAAGCCCAGTTCTTTAATATCCAGGAAGGCTCAATCTGGCCGTGAATTCAAGCAATCCAGTGCCGCCGGATATTGCGCAGGCTGAGCAGGAAAAGCCCGGCGCAAAATGCGGCCAGGATGACAAGATCCAGGCTAAAGGGGAGCATGTGCGCGCCGTGGACCGCACCATGCAGGACATCCGCCCCATAGGTCAGGGGCAGGACGAAGGACACGGGCTTTAAGAAGATGGGCAGCTGCTCGACAGGAAAGAACAGACCGCAGAAAAAGATCATCGGAAAGCGGAAGAAGTTGGAAAAGGTCTGGGCCTCGAAAACCTCGCTCACAGCCACGGCGATGAAGAGAGCCAAAAAGGTCGAGGTCACGGCAATCAGAACCACCGCAGGGATAAAGGCCATCCAGGAGATCTGGGACAGATCCATCAGAAAGGCGGCCATGATCACCGGGACAAAGGCGTTGGCAATGCCGAATAATATGGCTCCGCTGGTTTTGGCCAGCATTAACAGTTCCAGAGGGACCGGGGCCAGCAGGAGCCTTTCAAAAGAACGCTGCTTCTTCTCAAAGGTCACGGTCACCGCCAGCAGGGAGGTTGAACCAAAAAGAATGGACAGGGCTACCACAGCCGGAAGCAGCTCGGGTATGCTGCCCAGGCCGCTGCCGGTCTTGATAAAAAACATGGCGGTCCAGGCCAGCGGAAATATCAGGCCCCAGCTGATATTCGGCGGTTTCAGGTAATAGGTGCGCATGTCCTTGAACAAAATATTGACAAAGGCAATCCACATCTTCATTGTCCGCCGCCTCCTTTTTCCTTCTCACTGCGCATGGCGTCTGCTTCTATACCGGTGATGCGCACGAACACATCCTCCAGGGACGGTTTGATCTTCCGGGCTTCGGACACTTCAACTCCCTGTTCCTCCAGAAAATGGACCAATGCCCCGGCCTTAATCGGCTGATCCGCTTCCACCTGCAGGATAGCCTTGCTTGGAGCGAAAAAATGAAGCTGGGGAAACTCGCGGCGCAGTTCATCCACTACGCCGTATATATCCTGGTCGCAGGAAATTTGAACTACATGTTTGGTCTGCAGAGGCTGGAGCAGATTGTCCACACTGTCGATCTGGACAATGCGTCCGTTCACAATGAAGGCGATGCGGTCGCAGAGACGCTCGGCCTCCTCGATGTAATGGGTGGTTAGAAATATCGTGGTCCCGGATTCGTTCAGGTCGGCCACCAGCTGGCGCAGCTGCCGGGAACTGGCCACATCGATTCCTGTGGTCGGCTCATCCAGAAACAGGATCTGAGGCTGATGGACGATCCCGGCCGCAATGGTCAGCTTGCGCTTCATGCCCTTGGAGTAGCCCCCGAATCTGCGGTCGGCGGCCTGGCTGAGTCCAAATTCCTCCAGGAGCTTTCTGGCTCTGGTTTGGCGTTCCTCCTTGCCCAGTCCGTACAGGGCGGCACAGAAGTACAGATTGTCGAACCCGGTCAGCTCGGGATACAGATTGCTCTCATCCGGAACCACGCCGATGAGATGCTGGGCCGATCTGGGGCGTTTCGTGCAGTCCAGCCCTCCGATGCTCATGGTCCCGGAATCCGGGCGGGCCAGGCCGGTGAGCATATTGATGGTCGTGGTCTTGCCGGCCCCGTTGGGCCCCAGGAAGCCGAACAGCTCGCCGTGTTTGACAGTAAATGAAACGTCAGAAACTGCTTGGACATCATCAAAGCGTTTGGCCAAAGTCTCTACAGCAATAATGTCAGTCATGATCTTAAGCCTTTGTCTCCATTACACTATTCCTATACCGACAATCTCTCCCACTTCAGAATTTGGGCCACGATCATGCCGGCGATAAAACCGGCGGCCAGGTTGGAGGCTAAGGTAATGCCTAAGATCAGGGTGGCCACAAAAAAATCCTTGCGGCTGTCCAGATCCATGACCGTCAGGGTCAGCTGGGAGCCGGCGAACACGAGCAGAACACCCAGTACGGCCATGGGCAGGAGGTTCAGCACACTGATAATGTTCTGGCCCAAAAGGATGGCCAGCCCGGCGAAAATCAGCCCGATCATCAGGTTGGAACCTGCGCTGCGGGCTCCGAAGCGGTAGTGGGCGGCCAACCCTCCAGCTCCGTGACAGAGCGGCATTCCGCCCAGGCAAAAGCTGAAAAAGTTGGCCAAGGCCATGCTTATACAGGCTTTCCGATTGGTCACCTTGGCCGAGCGATCCCCGAAGTACTCTTTGGATAGATCGGTATAGGCCAGTACGGCATTGCCAAGGCTCATAGGCAGCTGGGGCAGAACCAGGGCGAATAAGGCAAAGGTGAAGTCCGCCTGGCCCGGGAATCCAAAAGGTAGGACTTCCGGGAGGTGAAATCCTGCAAATCCAACCCCGATATCGACTCTGGCCCCTAAGGCCAATCCTGCAAGAAGACCGCCCAGGACCACGATCAGGCCGGCAGGGAACCTCCGATTGTCCAGCAAAAGCAGGGTGATAATGCCGGCTAATCCGCCAATGATCAGGCTGACAGGAACCGGGCCGATGGACTGGAGAGCCAGATACGGTTCGACTGCCCCCTGCAGCTCCTGGAATCTGGAGGTTCCGATCATGAACCTGACGCCTTCAGAAATAAGCAGTGCCCCTGTAGAAATCTGGACGCCACGGATAACGGATTTTGGGGTGATCCTGCGGATGACGTCGATGGCTCCAGTCACCCCGATAATCAAAAGGAGGATTCCCATGAGCAGGGTTGAGGCCAGGATCTGATCCGCAGTCAGGGAAGTGGCAATGGCATAGGCTCCGATAACCTTCATGGGTTGGACCGGCACAGTGATACCAAAATAGGCCCCTGAGACGATGTAGAAGACACCAATGCTGAAGAAGAGACCAAGGGGGTTCAGGCCATTGACCAGAACCATGGCGATGGCTATGGGCAGCAGGGTTCCCAGATCCCCCAAGGACCCGGCCAGCTCAAGCCGATTGAAAAGAAATCGCTTTTCCATCACGCTATCCTCTACCTGACGAAAACATCTCCGTCATATGCTTGCTTTCATTTCAAAGGCTTGAACCTTACATATTCATAGACCAAGTTCTTGATTTCGTGTTGAGGACGCAGAAAGCACCCACCTTTAATGTTTTGGCCATCTTGGCAAATACATGGATTGCAGTGGGCAATGGAATCCAGAAATTGACGCTTTTCTTCTTTGGAAGCAATCTGTTCAAGATCCTGAAATATGTCGCCTTGATATTTATGTTTTGCAGCACACATACAAGGATACCTCCCTGGGAAAAGATGGTAAGCTTGGCTCTTGATGAAGGTATAAAGATGCCGGCAAAAGCGGACAATAAAACATCCAATTAGGCAATTTCGTAAATACTATATTAAACAAAAAAGTATTGTCAAGGTGCCAGAGAGCAAATACTCGTATAAGTTTAATAGCTTAAAAATGGGCAATTAACATGATTTCAAGGTGATAGAGGTCCATATGTCGATAGCTATTTTTTATGTCTGGCAGCAAGAACATACATGCATGGCATCAGGAACAGGGCTACCAGCATTTCCATACCCAGTCCGCCTATAGCGGCAACAGCCATGGGTTGGAGCATGTCGCCGCCTTCGCCTACATTGAATGCCAAGGGAAGAAATCCCATCATGGTGGTGGTCGAGGTTATGACCCTGGGACGCAAGCGGATCTTTGCCGCCAGGATTACTGCCTGTCCAGGGCGTATGTTGTGTTGTTTCTGCATATCACCGGCATAAGTCAAAAGTAAAACGCCGTCGTTCACAGTGGCGGCCATGACCACCAGCACGCCGATGATTACCGTGGCTCCCAGCGGAAGGCCTACAGCGTACATGGCCAAGACCGATCCAGTCAGGCAGACTGGTACGCTGGTAAGAATCAGAACCGGCAATTTGAGGCTGTTGAACTGTACGGTGAGCACGATAAAGGAAAAAAACAGGGCAAAGGCCAAAACGGCAAGCACAGTGTCTTTCATTTCGGCCATCATTTCCGCGTTTCCACTCAAAGCAAAAGTATATCCAGCCGGTTTGTCCATTTGACCCAGGGCGGACCGCAGCTTACTGATTCCGCCGGCCAGGTCCCCGCCGGCCATATCTGCTTCCACAGTTATCTGCTTGATCTGGTTTTCGCGGATGATTTCCACCGGGCCCGAGGCGGCAGCCACATCGGCGATGTCTCTCAGCCGGATGGGATCGCCCTGGCTGCTCTTGATAATCAGGTTTTCTACGTCCAAGCGGCTGTTCAGGTGCTTTTCCGGGACCAGCACACGAATATCGTAGTACACGGCGCCATCGCGAAAACGTGTGGGCACGGCCCCGGTGATCAAGGAACGCAGGGATTCGGCCACGTCTGCAACCGAAACCCCCAATTCGGCTGCTTTAGTGCGGTCGACTGTGATTTGATACTCTGGTTTGCTCTGGTCCATTGACAGTGACACGTTCTCGAACGAATCCAGACCGCTGATGGTCTGCATTGCGCGTTCGGCCAGATCACCGAGAGTCTCCATATCCTGACCCCGGACCTGGATGATAACATCTGCCGCCCGCAGGCCGTGGATACCTTTGATGGGCATCTGCCTGGCCATTATTTTGCCACCCGGCGGCTGGAGAGGACCGAGCTTTTTACGTAAAAACCCAACATAGTCCGCAGTGCTCATATCCCGTTTGGCCCGAGGGACAAGCTGGATGTCCACTTGTCCCTCATTGGCGACTTCAAAGGTGGTCAGACCCTTCACCAGTCCACCGGCTAGGGCAAACGTGCTTTCAATCCGGGGATCATCTGCCACCTGTCTTTCGATTTTTTCCAGCACATGGTCTGTCTCGTGCACAGAAGCACCTGTGGGCATTTTCACCTTGAACATGATCCGGCCGTCGTCAATCAGAGGCAGAAATTCGCCGCCCAGCCGTCCCAACAGGACAAAGGCCGCGGCCAGGGCCAGAAGAAAAATCGCCATCACCGCCCATCGCACCCTGAGGGCGCCTGCCAGCACCCGGCCGTAGAAATCGGTGAAACTGGCAAACAGGCGTTCAAAGCGGCCTGATGTCTTCCGTGGGCGGTTCTGGCCCAGGAGTATGGCTGTCAGCATCGGGGTTACGGTTATGGCCACGGCAAGGCTGATAACCACTATGCCGGAAATGACCAGGATAAGCTCCCGAAAAAGCAGACTGACCAAGCCCGGAACAATGAGAAAGGGCACAAACAGGGCCAGGAAGGAGAGAGTGGCCGCTACCAGGGCCGGCCCGACCTCGTCGGTTGCAGCAAGCGTGTTGTCGGAGGTATCTTGTCCCGGGTTTTCCCGCCGCAGTCGGGTAATGTTTTCAACCACGACAATGGAATTATCCAGCACCACGCCGATGGCCACGATCAGTCCGCCCAGAGAAAAGATGTTCAGGGAAAACCCGGCCAGTTTCATGAGCCCGAAATTGATCACCAGGGTGAGCGGCAGGGCGATGACCATTATTGCCACCTGCCTGGCACTGCCCAAAAACAGATAAACCACAATGATCAGCAAAACGGCCGCTACAATAGCAGCATTGCGCACCCCGTTAAGGGCCTGCTTGACGTACTCTGCCTGGTCTTCCACAAAGCCGAACTGGAGGCCTTCCGGTAGCTCTGGCTGCAGCTCCTGCATAAGCCGGCCGACATTTTCTGCGGTCTCCACGGTATTGGCCTCCGCCTCTTGGAGAACAGAGACCTTGACGCATTCTTCCCGGTTAAATCGAGTGATGATCCGCTCTTCTTCGTGACCGTCGACCACTTTGGCGATATCTTGGAGAAAGATCTTTTGGTGGTCCTCCCTGGCCAATAACACCGATCGAATTGCATTGAGATTTGTATATTCGCCCATGGTCCGGGCGATGATTTCCCTTGGGCCTTCTGTGATGCGTCCGGCAGTGAGTTCCACGTTTTCACCGGCAATCCGCCCCAGCACCTCATCTAAAGAGAGCTGATATTTTTCCAAGGCTGACGGATCGAGCTGGATGCGAATCTCGCGTTCAAGGCCTCCGATGATCTCCGTTCCTGCCACGCCTTTGACTGCCAGGACCCTGTCCTGAAGCCAGTTGTCCGCCCAGTCCCGTAAGCTGACCGGCCCCCAGCGGTCCGAGCTGACCGCCAGCTGCATGACCGGAAGCTGGGAAGGATCCGCCTTGAATACGTACGGGGGATCAATATCTTCGGGCAGATCCTGCTCGGCACGGGTCAAGGCAGCCAGAACATCCTGAAAGGCCACGTCAATATCTGCGCCATACTCAAAATGCACATCCAGGGAATACACCCCTTCCATGGAAGATGATTCCAGATAATCCAGCCGGTCCACCGTAGCCATGAGGCGTTCCACAGGGTCGGCGATCTCGGTGTCGATCTCCTCGGGCGTAGCCGCTGGCCATTGGATCTGTATTTTGACCAGGGGATAGGTGATATCCGGAAGGTAGTCCACCGGCAGCCGCCAGAGTCCGTAGAGGCCAAGCACCACCAGGGCGACAATTATGGCGCTGGTGGCCAGTCTGCGGTGGACTGCATGCGCCGTTATCCTCATTGCTGTTCGTCTCCGGCTTTGCCTCCCTGCTTGGCAGGTTGTTCTGTCCCGTCTCCGGATTCTTTTTGGGCCGGCTTCTTGCCTTGCTCATGGCGAACAGCAGCACCCGGCTTGAGCTTCTGATTGCCGGACGCCACGACCTTTTCTCCGATATTAAGGCCGGACACGATCTGGGTGTGTTTTTCTTCCTCGATGCCTGTTTGTACCTCGCGTTTTTCGGCCTTGCCCTCCTGGACCACAAAAACCGCCTTTCCTTCTGGAGTGGAAACGATGGCTTCTTTGGGAACCACAACCGCGTCGTCCTGTTCTTCCAACACCACCTGCAGCCGGGCGAACATGCCCGGCAGCAGATCAAGCGGCTTATCCGGGACAATTTCCATGGTTCTGGTACGCATGCCGGAATCCAGATAGGGATATATCCGTGTAATGCGGCCCTGTACAGTTTCTTTGGGGTAGGCATCGAGGCGAATATCGACCCGCATATCCGCCTTTATTTCTACGGCGTATCTTTCAGGAGCTGCCGCCCGGATCACCAGGCTGTCAGGGTCGTACATTTCCATGAGCACCGCCCTGGGGACGGCGAACTCGCCTTCTTTGACCTCCAATCGCGAGACCACACCATCCCATGGGGCGGTAATTTTGTAATCTTCGGCTGACTCTCGGGCCTGAACCAATTGGGCCCGGACTTGTTCATAAGCTGTTTTGGCCTGATCCAGCTCTTCTTCGGCAATGGCATCCTTATTCACCAGCCTCTGGATTCTGTTCAAATTCTTCTTTTCCTTTTCCAACTCTTCAAGCAATGAGGTGACCAGAGCCTCGGCCCCCTGCTTACGCCCAATATCCATAAGTTTGGTCCCGGCAGAAACTTTGTCCCCTTCCCGTACACGAATGTTTCGCACCGGCCCCTCAGCCGGTGAAGCAAGTCGGGCCACTTGATAGGCTTCCACTGTGCCGGAGAGCTCCAACCTGCGAGAGACGGATGTTTTCTTGGCTGTAGTCACTTCTACCACCGGAGCTTTTGGAGACTTTTTTTCCTGGCTGGTTTCATTCTGAGCAAAGGGCAGGCCGGAGATAATGAATATTGTGCCCGCACCCAACATGGCCAAGATCAAAGCGGTCAGCAGAATCGGTTTCATATATCACCTATGGCCAGCTTGAGCTGGGCATTGGCCGTTTGTAACTCGGCCAACATTTCGTAGTAGGTGGTTTCCGCCCTTAAAAGGGCATCCTGGGCATCGAGCACATCCACAATCGCCCCTTTGCCCAGATCATATTTCTGTTGTTCGATGCGCAAGCTTTCCCGGGCCTGGGCAATAGATTTTTCAAGGACCGCTGCTCGTTTTTCAGAGGATTCGACATTAGCTAGGGCGGTCTCAATCTCCAGCCGGATCTCAAGCTCTAGTTCGCGTAGTCTTTTTTGTGCCGCAGCCAGTTCGGCCCGCTTTTCCCGGACGTCGGCCGCGATCCGCCCGCCGTCAAAGAGCGGCACTTCCAGCCCAAGGCCGATGCGGCCCTCATCTCCAAACTCGTCTCCTGTTCCGCTGGTCTGACCGGCGGCCCCGCGCCAACCATAAACCCCTTGCAGGGAAACAACCGGCCAATGCCCGGCCCTGGATGCATCGACGTCCCTGGCCTGCGCTTCCAGGGCAGCCTTCTCCGCCAGATAGTCGTCTCGTGCTTCAAAAGCCTTTTGCAGGGCCATGTCCAGGTCTTGAACAGCAGTCTCAGTCGGCCGTTTCAGGTCACCCTGCAAAGAGACATTATCCGTTCCAGTTGAAAGCACAAGTAAGTTGGCCAAGGTACGGCGCTGGATATCCATGACATTTTCTTCCCGTACCAATTCCTGCCGGACATCAGCCAACCGGACTTCAGTGCGCATCCGGTCCACTTGGGCGGCCTTTTTCGCTTCTACAAGAGCGTCCACGCGCCTAAGGTGCTCCTCAAGTGTTTGCTGCGAAGACTCCAAAGATTTGATGACATGCCTTTGAGCCAGAATATTGAAAAACTCGCTGGATATATTAAAGACAAGCTCTTTGCGGCTCCGGGCCAGCTGGTGCTTCGCCGATTGGTGCAGCAGGCCAGCTGCCTTTACCTGGTTGACCAGCCGTCCGCCGGTGAAAAGGGGCAAGGAAAGAACAAGATCGCTGGAAACGATGTCCTGGCTTAATACCGACGGTTCGCCAGACTCGTTGACAGAAAGAACCCTTTGTTCATTAAAATGATGATTATAGTCCCCAGCCAGGCGCATTTCCGGCATTCGTTCGCCAAATATCCTGTCCTGCTGCGCTGCAGCTGCCTCAGCTTCAAAGTCTTGAGCTGAAATTCCTGGATTATTGGCAAGCCCGATCTCTATGGCCTGTTCCAAGGAGATTGACTTGGTCGGCTGCTGAACCGAAGAGGTCCGCTTTGTTTGCGGAAAAACGCCGGGAGATTTTGTATTCTCAGGTCCATAAGGATCGGTGGGGTGAGTTATGGAACAACCCATTATAGAAAAAAAGATCAGCAAGATCGTCATCTGTTTCATTTCGTAGTGCTTTCCTTACAAGATACGTAATTCTCATTGCTTAGAAATGGCCCAGAGGGCCCTTTTTTCGGGAGCCTTCGGTTCCATTGCAGTCGCAGTTCTGTTGGATTGCTTTGATCAGTTCTCTGAACTGTTCTTGATTGAGAATCTTTTTTTCCCTGAGCAGCAAGCCAATGACCAAGTCCTGCATGGCACGTTTTGCAGCCATAATTTCTTTCTGCTTGGACTGGATATCCTTTTCAGCCACGCCGGGAGCAGCCAAAAGAGCCATGAGTTCCCTTCTCAGAGCGATTACAGTCCGGCGCTGGGATTGTGCATTTTTCTGGAAATTTTGAATGTGGGGTTCAATCTGCTGCCATTGATCGGTTGTAACGCCAATTTTACGGTGCAGATAATCCGAGCCATTCTCTTCAGGGCCTTTGACAGGTTGTTCGCCTGTTGGCGGGACAGGTACGGCATACACCAACCAAATGGCAATAAAAGCCACATTCAGGCCTATGGAGAGGGCTACCAGAGGTTTTGCGAGCCTGTTCCACATGTGTATTTTACCTCTTATCTCCCATCAGACTTATAATCGCCGCCTCTATGGAACCTGCTGGTGCAGCGCTCAAGGTTTCAAAAGCATAAAAGAAATTGTCCCCGGATATATACGATGAATATATCAAACTGGAATGTGCTGGCCTATTAGCCTGTAAGCTGCCCCAACCCATATAGGCCCCCATTGCTAAGCCGATAATCAATGCTGCGGCGGTTGCGCTTGTGGCCGCCCATGAGAAGGTTCCCGATGTCCTGATCCACACCCAGAAGGAATGAGTTTCCCTTCGTTTTTTTTGTCCGTATGCCCGGCTTAGAATCCGCGAAGTCAGGTTTTCCGGAGCAGGTGAAACATCAAGGGTGGATAAAAGCGGTTTCAGAGCCCGCAGATCATTCAAAGCCGCGCGGCAAGCACTACACATTGCCAGATGCAGCTCGACTGCGGCCTGCTTTCGGCCGGACAACTCGCCATCCATATAAGCGCCCAACCGCTTTTTACATTTGACGCATGCCAACATGATTCTTTGCCTCTTTTTGTTAAACGACTGAAAGCAGAAAAACCCCCGCCCCAAAAAAGACAATTTCACCTGTTCTTGAGAAGGACTCGAAGATGCTTACGCCCCCGGGCCAAGAGCCGCTCTACGGCCTTGGTTGTTGTCTCAAGAGCTGTGGCGATTTCGTGATAATCCAGATCTTCATAGTAGCGGAGCACTATGGCCATGCGTTGCTTTGGTGCAAGGTTGTCCAAAGCGATACGGACAGCGGAGGCTGTTTCGCGATACGTTAATTCCGCTGCTGCATCGGGGGTCGGATCAGCGATATCCGGCATTGTTTCCAATACCAATGGTCTTTTCTTTTTAGCCTGATCCAGGCAAAGGCGAGTAATGATCTGGTAAAAATAGGTCCGGAATTTCGCTGTGGGTCGATAACGTCCAGATGCATCTAAGAGGCGCAGAAAAGCGTCCTGGACGATGTCCGAAGCGTCCTGTTCGTTCCCTGTAAAGCCATACGCAATCCGCCAGGCCCAGATCTGATGGCGCTTTACGATGCGTGAAAAAGATGCCAGGTCACCCCGGCCAGCGGCCTGCAAAAGAAATTCATCGCTGTCTGCAGATTGCATAAAGGAATGATACAAGTAAGATTGCGGATGTGCTTTGCTGCCCCACCTTCAAGGGAAAGGATCATTTAATTAAGTACATAAACAAAAACTATATTAGATATAACTTCCCGTCAAGGTTGGCATATTTTAAAAAATTCGCCATTTGAACTGATCGGTTGACAACGTTTAAAATTCATATTAGTTTTTGCTTAAACGCTGAATCAAAAGGAGGTTCGTATGAGCTGCAAAGAGCATTGCCAGTATCCGCACAAGTTGAAGGACAAGCCGGAGAACTGCACCCCGGAGCAGATCCGGGAGTGCCACGGAGATGAGTCCGGGCATCCTTGCGCCCAGACCGATCAAGGTGGGCAGAAAGACACTGAGTAACGGTGAGCCAGAGATCACGGGGCGAGCAGTGCTCGCCCCGTGGTTGATGTGCCTGTCAAAAGGCAGAATTGCAGGCGCAGAGGACAGATGACAGATGGCAGACTGCAGAGGACAGAAGAATCAACGGGTTGGAAGCTCAAATTTTGCCCTCTTGGACATCAATCGGCTTTTTGCAGTCCCGTCTGGGTCCATCTTTTTTTAAAGCTATTCAATAAGGCAATCGTATGCTGTACTTTGCTGCACTCTGGGTCGCGGTGCTGGCCATCTCCTTTGTCCTGACCATGGTCGGTCTGGGCGGAGGCCTTCTTTTTTCCCCTCTGTTTCTCATGCTCGGGATGACAAAGGCGGCGGCCGCATCCACTTCCCTCTTTCTCAACCTGGTGGCCGCTTCATCCGCAGCCGTGACCTACGGTAAGAAGAAGATGGTTGATTATCCCCTCTCAGTCCCCTTGATCATCTCTTCCTCCCTGGCCGCTCCCCTTGGCTCATATGTGAACGGGCTGGTGGACGTTCAGTTCTTTTCCATCCTTATGGCCGTTATTCTCATCCTGGCAGCCGTGCGCATGGCCTTTGTGCCCAAAAAGGACACCTCGGACCGGGAGCAATCGGCCAAAGTCAAGGTCATCGGCGGACTGTGCATCGGCTTGGGCATCGGTTTTCTGGGCGGGCTCCTGGGCATTGGCGGAGGGGTGTTCGTGGTTCCTTTACTTATGTACATCCTGCATGTTCCAGCCAGGACAGCGGCGGCCTCGTCCACCTTTATCGTCTGCTTTTCCTCCCTGACCGGATTTTTGGGCTATATGTCCATGCACAGCATCAACTGGGCCTTTGTCCTGCCCGCAGCCCTGTTCTCTTTCGCCGGAGGCCAGGCTGGGGCCAGGTTCATGTCCGCCCGGCTGCAGGGCAGAACCATTGCCTTCATTTTTTCGGCTGTATTGATCATCTTCAGTATTCGTCTCTTGTATCAATCCTTTGCCTGATTTCAGCTTTGCCGGAGGAAAACTGAAATTTTTTGCTTTAAGGCGGATAAAAAGAACGTGAAATCAGATACCTCTAGGTATCAATTATCTGCTTCTCCATCCTGACCGGCCTGAGCTTTTCGAGAAATGAACGTAAGGAGGATGCTTATGTTATCTGAAAAGCAAAGAGAATTATTTGCCTCGTTTCACCAGGCAATTGAAAACGAAGGAAACCTGGATCAAAAGTCCTCTCACTTGATCAAGATTGCCGCTGCTATGGCATATGGCTGCTCTCCGTGAATGGAGCATCTCCTTGGCGTAGCCAAGGAAAGAGGAATCTCAGAGGAAGAGCTCGGGGCGGTACAAATGCATGTAATGATGGTTTCTGCAGGCAGGGTCAAGATGCAGGTTGATAATGTGATTGAATAGGCGGATGCAAAAGGACTTTTTGCATACGTATCTTCCTTGATTCCTTTTCTTGGTCCATGGCCTTTTGGGTTTGTATTCAACCAAAGAAAGATTCCGGGTTGAGTCTGAAAGAAGGCTCATTATTGGCAAACTATAAAGACATCAATGTCTGTTGATGGGCACTTAACTGAGATCTCCTGCGAATAGGAGACTGAGAAGGCGAAGCAGGGAAAGCTTTTGGGAATTGCGGAATTGAGATAGACCGATCACCATGTCCGTATTCCCCTTGGCTGGCTGATCCTTGTATGTGCCCAGCAGTCGTTCCCACCAGGGCAGATTGAACCCGTAATTGCTGTTTGTTTCCATCACTTTCCCCTCGAGGCGTCTACCTGTTTAGTTGTCAGGGTGCTGGCCAATTGTCCATAAATATCAATATGAAATGGATATTACACCATCCCCACGCCCAAGGCAAGGGCCATGACGATCAGGATCTGCAAGGATTTCATGGTCCATTTGACAGGTGGTATATAATCATATAAATTTCCATTTATTTGCTAACTATTTATTTCAAAACAAACAAAAACAAAATGTTCTGAATAGGAGGCCCAAAATGGCTACAGGCCAAATGTATGATGTAATCATTGTCGGAGACGGCCCGGCCGGTTTGACAGCCGGCATCTATGCCAAGCAGGCAGCCCTGGAGACAGTGTTGATTGAAAAAGGTGTTCCCGGCGGACAAGTTGCTGTGACTCCAGCGGTGGAAAACTATCCGGGCTTTCCTGCAAAATGAAACAAAAGACAACCGGGTAACTCATTTTTTATAGTCAGTCACACATGCACACATAACCATGTGCCGATGATCAACGTGCATGCAAGCGATTCATAATGCATAATCAACTTGACGTGGATGTCCTCAAAAATGCGGCCCATCTGGCCAAGAGCCTGTCTGATGGGAATCGGCTCAGAATTTTGCTCCTTATCAGCCAGGGGAAAAAATCTGTTTCCGCCATAGTCGATGAGCTGAAACTGTCCCAGCCCTTGGTCTCGCACCATTTAAGAGAACTGAAGCACTCCTTATTGGTCACTGTGCAGCGTGAAGGTCCCTTTGTCTATTATCAACTTTCAGACCCTAGAATTCTGGACGCGGTTCACGCGTTGAGTGAATTGGCCACAGATCTGTTGTCAGCGAAAAAGAACTTTTAAAGCCGAAAAGGATGATTTTCTCCTATGGATAAGCTCCTGGAAACAATCTCCAGCATGCCGCCGGAAGAGGCCTTGTCCCAGCTCACAGATGTCATGGGTCGGCTTTTGGCCGACCTGGACAGCGATTCCCGCGAACGGTTTGTGATGAAACTGCTCGAACAATCCAAAGGGGACAAGGTTTCCAGTCTCGTGCATTTGTGACTGGCCGAATGTGTGGGCGAAGGTGTCGACCCAACCCAAATGTGCCAGAGCCTGGTGGACAAGGTGGCCCAGTCCGAGCAGCTCATGGCCATCACTGATTCCGACCTGTTGATGCTCTTTGAAGATTGGCTGGAGGAGTTGGAAGCTGAGGTTCTTTCCATACTGAAAGAACATGATTCGTTGGATGAACAGAAGTTGGCCAGCTATCTCGGACTGTCAAGTAGAGGCGTCACTTTTCTTGTTTCCAAGCTGAAGAGGGAAGGGAAAATCTGATTTCATGATCAAAAAAACATAGGAGAAAGGCAGCATGAAGAATTTGTTGGTTTTTCATAGCGGAAGGCCGGGCTGAGTCTCGTGCAAAAAGGCTATAGGCGTAGCCGAGGAGATGCAGAAAAAATTCGGTGACTCGTTAAATGTGCAGATACATACCATCGATTCGGAAGCAGCCAAAGAATATACATTCAAAAGCTCAACAAATGTGCTCTTTGCTGATGAATGGATTCCACTGGATGTGGCCACGGACAGAGAAAAGATGGAAAGCTTTCTGTCGGACAAACTGTCAAGGGAGGAAGTATGAACGTTCTCTTTATCATCTGCACCAATGATGGGGAAACCATCTACAATGCCATGCGCCTGGCCAATGTTGGGGTAAAGAAAGGCGACGAGGTCAGCGTGTTCATGTTGGGCAAGGGCGTGCTTTTTGAGCAGGCAGGAAACGAAAAGTTCGATGTCATGGGCCAGGTCAATGCTTTTGAGGGCGATTTCTACGTCTGATGGGTGTGCATGAAATCACACGGTCTGGAGGGATCAAGCACATGCCCCATTGGCTTGATGGACGATCTGTACG
>CAZUER010000052.1:5651-25319 GCA_964619345.1 uncultured Desulfohalobiaceae bacterium | reverse complement strand
GAATATGACCGTTGAAGAAAGACAGGAGACAGCAAAGCGACTTCGTATTCGAGTGGAAGCCCGACAAACATCCGCCAGGCTGTGGGAGGAGCACAAAAAGTGGTCACTCCATACTTATTGATAAACTCCATATACTTGGGCCCATTCAAGGCCTTGAAGTTAAACCCTGTGGCAGTTGCGCCCACATTTAAAGGGGCAAAAAAGGAGCTCCAGGCCCATTTGGCCCATCCAGGGGCGCTCAAGTTGTGGTGAATATCATCAGGCTTGAGCCCGATCATTACCGCGGTGGACAGATGGCCCACCGGATAGGACATGGCCGAGTGGCCCACTCTTTTGGGCAAGCCAGTTGTCCCGGAGGTGAAAAAGCAGAATGTCAGATCGTCGGACTTGGTTTGGGCCGGTTCGGCTTGGGGGTCCTGGCTTTCCAGCTGCGCATAGCTGGTCCAGCCGTCCCGGGCACCCAGAACAAGTTTTACTTTTGGCTGGCTGCCGGTATCAGCCAGGGACTCATCAATGATTGCAGCCGATTCTTCATCAGCTACAAGGACATCTGGAGGATAGGCCTCAAAACGGAACTTGAGCTCCCGAACAGTCATGCTGGTGGCCGTGGGCACTGCAACCAGTCCGCCTTTCACAGAGGCAAAGCTGACAAACCAGGTCTCAGGCACAATAGGGATCATCATATACAGGTTGTGTCCCTTTTCCACTCCGTTTTGACCCAAAAAATTCAAGAGCTTGTTCCCATTGGCTGCAAACTCTTTGTAGCTGAATCGGCGTTCCTGGTCGGATTCCAGATCAGCCCAAATCAATGCCGTCTTGTCGCCTTGTTCTTGAACGTGCAGCCCTTCAAATATTTCCGAGGCCCAGTTGAAGTATTCCGGCTTATCCATGTAGTTCAGGCCTTCAAAAAAGGCCTTGGCGGCCTCCCTCCTTTTGTCCATGTCTTTGGTGACGTTGATCTGCATCACATCCTTGTACACTTGCTCCATTCCCATCAGAACCCTCCTTATACGGTTATCGGAAAACGGCTCGAACAAATGTTCAATACCATAAACACCTGCCGTTCAGTCGATCACACTCCTAATCAATGTTTTTTGGCGAAACGTTTTTTGGGCGCTTTGGCCCAAAAATATGTCAGATTAGCCGGAGGCAAAGCTGAGCTCTGTTCTCTGCTTCTACCGTCCCTTCCATTTCGGCGGTCGCTTATTCAAAAAAGCCCCCACTCCTTCGTGGGCATCTTCAGTTGAACAGAGTATGGCAAAGTGATTATTGACCATTTCAAAAGCACTGGCAAAATCAAGATCTTCCATCCTGTAGAAAGACTTCTTGCCCATGCGCACAGCCAATGGACTCTTCTGAGCTATCTTGACCGCCATATTATGCGTAGCCGAATCCAGCTCATCCTTGGGCACCACCTTGTTTACCAGCCCTATCCGGTACGCCTCCTCCGAATCGATCATCTCCCCGGTCAACAAGAGCTCCAAGGCCTTTTTCCGGCCCAGGTTCCGGGCCAAAGGAACGGCTGGTCCCATACAGAACAGCCCGACATTCACCGCTGTGGCCCCAAAACGGGCTCCCTCAGCGGCGATGGCCAGATCCGCCGAGGCCACCACTCCGATCCCGTTGGCCACAGCCAGATCCTGCACCGAGGCGATGACCGGAGTTCCCATGCGGGCGATTTGCAGGCTCATCTCCTCCATTTGCTGGACCCAGGCATAATAATCCACGGCCTGCTTGCCTTCCAGTTCCTTGATGTCGATCCCGGCGCAAAAGGCCTTCCCCTGTCCCTGGACCACAACTACCCGGACCTCTTCCTCATCCTCCAGGGCCTGCAGGGCCCGGCAAAACTCCGTGGCCAGAGTTGTGTTGAATGTGTTCAGGCTTTCCGGCCTATTAAACATAATAGTTCCAATATGATCCCGGATATCCACGAGTAACGCTTCATAGCTCATGATCAATCCCTCCTTGCCTTCCGGCAATGTCCATGCTGGACAGCTTCCGGCCCCAATCCGGGGCATAGATCAACGAAGATATCCCTTCGGCCAAGGTGTACGGATCGGTGCTTTTATCGGTCAGAACCTGGAGCAGGGCTTCCCACTTTCCACCTTGTCCCAGGCAGGTGACCACCTCCTCCACCAGAACGTTGTCCAGGGCGTGTTTGAGCTGCACCTCCGCCTTCCTCTTTTCCCTTTGCCGCAGGATGTCGCTGTCCCGTAGCAATTCATAGTGTTCGTCTATCTTGCATCGTACTTGGTTCACCTTGTCCACAAAGGATTCAGGCTGAGCAATATTCTCCACTGTTAAGATAGGGGGCCTCCATCCGCAGGGAAAAGAATCGGCCATGTCCAGGGCCCGGTTCAGCTCGTTCAACAGCTTGGCAGCACCGGGTTGATCGGCTTTATTGATCACAAACAGATCAGCGATTTCCATGACTCCGGCCTTTATGGTCTGAACTTCATCGCCCATCCCCGGAGTCAGGATCAAAAGGATAGAGTGGGCATTGTTCATGATATCCACTTCGGATTGCCCGGTACCCACGGTCTCCACCAGAATAACATCTTTGCCCATGGCGTCCAAAACATGAATGGCTTCATCCACGGCATCGGACAATCCTCCTAAGGCCCCCCGGGTGGCCAGGCTGCGGATGAAAACCCCTTTGTCCTCGGCGTGCTTTTGCATCCGGACCCGATCTCCTAAAATAGCCCCTCCGGTGAAAGGGCTGGTGGGATCCACCGCCAGAACCCCAACACTCTTGCCCTGTCTGCGATAACTGGTGATCAGGGCATCACTTAAAGTACTCTTGCCCGCCCCCGGCGCTCCAGTGAGCCCAATAACATGGGCATGCCCGGTTAAGGGAAATAAGGTCTTGATCACCTCGGTGGCCCGAGGATTCTTATCCTCAATATTTCGGATGAGCCGGGATACCGTTCGGACATCCCCGGCCCTGACCCGGTCTACAATCTGATGAATGGCGTCCTTTGTCTGATGTGTCTTTGCTGTTCCGGTAGCCAAAAACAACCCCTTGTTCAGATTTGCCTCCGGCAAATCTGAATTATTTTTTGCCCCTAAGTGATCACAAAAAAATTTGCCGGATTGATCAGTGATGAAACCTGAAACCCGACACCTGAAACCTTACCGTCTTACAGCTCATCCCGAGGTGTAACATGTGTTTTGACCCAGGAGATGATTTCATTCAAAGGCGTCCCAGGAGTAAAAATCCCCTGCACCCCCCTTTCCCGCAGATAAGGCATATCCTGTTTAGGGATGATGCCTCCCCCGATGACCACAACATCATCCGCGCCCTGCTCCTGGAGCAGATCCACAACCTTGGGAAAAAGGGCTTTGTGCGCCCCGGACAGGCAACTCAAACCCACACAATCCACGTCCTCCTGCAAGGCCGCACTTACTATTTGCTCCGGTGTCTGATGGCATCCGGTGTACACTACTTCGAATCCGGCATCCCGAAAGGCCCGGGCCAGGATTCTGGCTCCACGGTCGTGACCGTCCAGTCCCGGCTTGGCCACCAATATGCGCAGCGTTCTCTCTGCCATTATATTCTCCTCTCCCCAATATTGAGCACTGGGTTAAAAAAGCCCCGGATCCTGGTACTCGCCGTACACTTCCCGGTAAATATCGCATATCTCCTGTTCCGTGGCCAAAGCCTTGACCGCTTCAATGCAGTAAGGCATGACGTTGTCTCCTTTTTTGCAGGCAGTACGCAATTCGCCCAGGGTCCTTTTCAGCTCCTTATCATCCCGCTTGCGCTTGATCTCATTTAAACGTCGCAGCTGGTCCTGCTCTACTTCTTCATCGATATCCAGGATGGGGCACTCCTCCATCTCTTCGGTCACGTACTTGTTCACCCCCACCATGACCTTCTCGCCTGACTCCACCTGTTGCTGGAACGTATAGGCTGCATCGGCGATCTCCATCTGGGGAAATCCCTGTTCTACGGCTGCCAGCATCCCGCCCATGGAGTCAATTTTTTCAATGTATTCCCAGGCCTGCTCTTCCATTTCATTGGTCAGCTTTTCCACAAAGTAAGATCCGGCCAGAGGATCAATGGTGTTGGCCACTCCGGTCTCTTCAGCGATTATCTGCTGGGTGCGCAGAGCGATCTGCACCGCATGATCCGTGGGCAGGCACCAGACTTCGTCCAGGGAGTTGGTATGCAGGGACTGCGTCCCGCCCATAACCGCGGACAAGGCCTCCAGGGCGGTCCGGACCACATTATTGTAGGGCTGTTGCGCGGTCAGGGAACATCCGGCGGTCTGGGTATGAAAGCGCATCCACCAGGAACGCTCCTTCTTGGCCCCGTACCGATCGCGCATGACCTTGGCCCAGATGCGCCTGGCAGCGCGCATCTTGCAAAGCTCCTCAAAGAAATCGATGTGTGAGTTGAAGAAAAAGGACAGACGGGGAGCAAACTCGTCCGGATGCAGACCTTTGCGCTGCATGACGTCTTCCACATAGGCCATGCCGTCCCGCAGGGTAAAGGCCAACTCCTGCACCGCCGTGGATCCGGCCTCCCGAATATGATATCCGCTGATGCTGATGGTGTTCCAGCGGGGAACGTGTTTGGCCCCAAACTCCACCGTATCACTGATCAACTTGATGGATGGCTCCGGGGGGAGCATAAAAGTCTTCTGGGCAATAAACTCTTTGAGCATATCGTTTTGAATAGTGCCCCCGATCTTATCCAATGCTACACCTTGCTGTTCAGCACAGGCGCAGTACATAGCCCACATGATCGTGGCCGGAGGATTGATGGTCATGGAGGTGGTCACCTCATCCAGAGGAATCTTGTCCACCAGGACCTGAAAGTCCTCCAAGGTATCAATGGCCACCCCGCACTTACCGCATTCGCCCAGGGCCTTGGGACTGTCCGTGTCGTAGCCCATGAGGGTGGGAAAGTCGAAGGCCGTACTCAGCCCGGTCTGCCCCTCACGCAGGAGCATATGCCAGCGCTCATTGGTATCCTTGGCCGTGCCCATGCCGGAAAACATACGGTATGTCCACAGCCGCCCCCTATATCCGGTAGCTTGATTGCCCCGGGTAAACGGAAATTGCCCCGGAAATCCAACATCCCGTTCAAAATCCATCTCGGCTATGTCTTCCGGGGTGTACAAGCGTTTGATTTCATGATTGGAGACAGTGGAAAAGACCTCCTTGCGCTCGCCTTTCTTATTGATCAGGCGCCGGACTTCATCTTCCCACTGGGCCCGCAGATTGCTGCATTTATCCAACACTTCCTTGGCAAAATACATTGCTCATCTCCCCTGCGTGCAGATTTTCCAATAAATAAGAGCATAAGATTTTGAAAAAAAAGCCTGCACAAGATTGTGCAGGCTCTTTATGGAGCTACGTATAGTCGTAGATCCCCTTGCCACTCTTTCGGCCAAGCCAGCCGGCGTTGACATAAGATTTGAGTAAGGGGCAGGGCCGGTACTTGGGATCTCCGTATCCATCCTGAAGGACCTCCAGAATGGCCAGCACGGTGTCCAGCCCAATCAGGTCAGCCAGGGCCAGGGGGCCCATGGGATGGTTCATACCCAGCTTCATGATCTGATCGATGCCCTCGGCAGTGGCCACTCCTTCGTACAGCTCCCACAGGGCCTCGTTGAGCATGACCATGAGAACCCGATTGGAGACAAACCCGGGCACATCGCGGCATTCCACCGCTATCTTGCCCATGGATTCAGACACCGCCCGCACTGTATTGGTCACCTCATCCGTGGTGGCCAGGCCTTTGATCACCTCCACCAGCTTCATTACCGGCACCGGATTCATGAAATGCATTCCGATCACCTGCTCCGGACGCTTGGTACAGGCCGCAATGCTGGTGATGGGCAATGAAGAGGTGTTGCTGGCCAGTATGGCCTGGGCCGGGGCTTTGGCGTCCAATTCCTGGAAGACCTTGGATTTGATCTCCATCTTCTCTACCACCGCCTCCACGGTCAAATCACATTTAGAGGCCGGTTCCAAGTCGGTGACCGGGGTGATCCGGGATAGCACCTGGTCTTTGTCTGCGGCCGAGATTTTTTCCTTCTTCACCATCCGGTCCAGGTTCTTGGAGATGGTGGCCATGCCCTTGTCCACCAGCTCCTGAGAAATATCGCTCATATAAGTCTCATATCCGGCCTGGGCTGCTACCTGGGCTATTCCATTGCCCATTTGCCCGGCCCCGATGACCATGATCGTCTTCACATCCATTGTCGCTGTCCTTTAGCTGTTTATGGTTTAACTGGAGTAATCAGTGTGCATCCATTTTTCAGATGTCAACAAGAATTATGATGGCTTATGATTCTTTTCCTGCTGAACACTGGATTCTGATCTCTATACTCTTATAAGCATGGCATCGCCCTGAGCCAGACCGGAGCATATTCCGCATACCCCGAGACCGCCGCCCCGGCGCTTGAGCTCATAGGCCAGGGTCATCACGATCCGGGCCCCGGTAGCACCGATGGGGTGGCCGTAGGCGATGGCACTGCCGTTGACATTCACTTTGGCCTTCATTTCTTCCTCACTCAGGCCCAGAATCCTCCGGGCACTGATCAAAGCCACGGCGGCAAAGGCCTCGTTGATCTCGATCAAGTCTATGTCGTGAATGCTCAAGTTGTTCTGCTCCAGGACCTTTTTGATGCTCAGGCCCGGGACCGTAGCAATGTCCTTGGTTGGCTGAGAGACTTCGGCGTAGTCCACAATAGAAAACAAAGGATCCAAACCCAGGTCCTCAGCCTTGGCCCGGCTCATAAGCAGACACACGTCTCCACCGTCGTTCACTCCCGGGGCATTGCCGGCTGTCACACTCCCCGGCTCCCCGGTCACTGCACTGGTATGTCCAAAAACCGGGGGGAGCTTGGCCAGGCCTTCCAGGCTGGTATCCGGCCGGGGCTGCTCGTCTGTATCCATGACTTCCTGTTTTTTTCCTTTGCCCACCTGAACCGGGAATATTTCCTTCTCCAGGCGGCCCTCGGATATGGCCCGGGCTGCGGATTGCTGGGAATGCAAGGCCCAGGCGTCGTTATCCTCTCTGGAAAACCCGAACTCGTCGCTGGTCTCCGAGCCGTGCAGGGCCATATGCCGCTGGTAAAAGGGGTCCCACAACCCGTCATAAACCATCAGATCATAGGTCGGGGCCGTGGGCAGGCCCATCTTCTTGCCCTGGCGCATTTCGGGCAGGGAGTAGGGGCAGTTGGACATGGACTCCTGCCCTCCGGCAATGACGATCTCGGCTCGACCCAGCTGGATCATCTGAGCCCCCAGATCCACGGTCTTGATTCCGGAGGAACAGACCTTGTTCACTGTGATGCAGGGTACGCTCTCCGGCAGCCCGGCCAGGATGGAGGCCTGCCGGCCGGGAACCTGTCCGCAGCCGGCCGGGACCACCTGACCCATGATCACATAGTCCACATCTGATCCGGTAACTTTGCCCTCCACCCGGCGCAAAACCTCCTGAATGGCCAGGGCCCCCAGTTGTGGGGCGTCATAACCGGAGAGCTTGCCGCCCAGACGGCCGTAAGGGGTACGGCAGGCCTGGACCACCACCACTTCCCGGTGCTTGGCATACTGGTTATCCAGCTTCCGGCCCATAGTAGAAAAATCAGGACTGCGCTGGCCAAAGTCGGCAATAGGGGCATCCCTATACACATCCTTGCGCGTGCGGTTGGGTGATTGAACTTTTTTGCTCATAAGACTATAGTATCCTGAAAAAAATTATCTCAGAAAAGAAAATAAAATTAATTATGAATAAGTGTTGTGACAATGTAGCTATTATGTGCATCCAGGTCAAGACTTTTTTTCCCTTTATACTGGAAAAACTTCTCTGCAAAACTGCCCAAAAGTTCCCAGATCCTCACAGACGTGGATCCCTCCGGACCGCATGGCTTCGATTTTGCCTTGGGCGGTACCGCTCTTACCGCTGATGATCGCACCGGCGTGTCCCATTCGCCGCCCCGGAGGTGCAGTCAAACCGGCGATAAAACCTACTACCGGCTTGCTCACATGTTTTTGAACGTATTCCGCGGCCCGCTCCTCGTCATCACCGCCGATCTCTCCGACCATGACGATTCCTTTGGTCTCCGGGTCCTGCTCAAAGGCTTGCAGACAATCGATGAAATTGGTTCCATTCACCGGGTCTCCGCCAATGCCCAAACACGTAGTCTGCCCGATCCCCTGCTTGGTCAATTGATCCACCACCTCATAGGTCAGGGTGCCGGAGCGGGAAACCACTCCGATAGGTCCGCCCGGAATATGGATATTTCCGGGCATAATTCCCACCTTGCTTTCCCCTGGGGTGGTAATACCCGGGCAATTGGGTCCAATCAGGCGCACGGACGTATCCTGCACATAGTTTTTGACCCGCATCATGTCCAAAACCGGAATGCCTTCTGTAATGGCCACAACCACTCCCACTCCGGCGTCAACTGCCTCCAAAATGGCATCTGCGGCAAAGGCCGGGGGCACAAAAATCAAACTGCAATTGGCTCCAGTGGCTTCCACTCCTTGGCGTACAGTGTTGAACACCGGTATGCCGTCCATATCCTGTCCACCTTTGCCCGGTGTGGAACCAGCCACCACATTGGTTCCGTAGTTTACACATTGCCGGGTGTGGAACTGCCCCTCCCGACCGGTTATCCCCTGGACAATGACCTTGGTATCCGTATTCACAAATATACTCATGTTCCGTCCTTCCAGATTGCGATCAGCTAATTGACCAGGGTGGCCACCTGCCTGGCGGCATCGGCCAAATCCTTGGCTGTACGCAAGTCCAGCCCGGATTCAGCCAGGATCTGACGACCCTGTTCCACGTTGGTTCCTTCCATGCGCACAACCACCGGGACGTTCAGGCCCACTTTGCTGGCCGCCTGAACAACCCCCTGAGCCAGGACGTCGCAGCGCAATATTCCACCGAATATATTAATTAATATCCCTTTGACATTCGAATCTCCCAAGATGATCCGAAAGCCGTTTTCCACCATCTCTGCACTGGCTCCGCCGCCCACATCCAGAAAATTGGCCGGCTCCGCTCCGGCCTTTTTAATAATATCCATGGTGGCCATGGCCAACCCGGCTCCGTTGACCATGTTGCCGATATTTCCGTCCATCTTGATATAGTTCAGGCCGTATTTGGAAGCCTCGACTTCTAAGGGGTCTTCTTCATCCACATCGCGGTATTCCAAAATATCCTTATGCCGAAACAGAGCGTTGTCGTCGAAATTTATCTTGGCATCCAAAGCCAATAGCCTGTTGTCGGAGGAGACCACCAAGGGGTTGATCTCCACCAGGGAACAGTCATAGGTCATGAGCAGTTTGTACAGGCCGCTGACCAGGGCCATGCATTCCTTTCTGGCTTCCCCCGGCACATCCAGTCCAAAAGCCACCTGCCGACAATGATAGGGCTGGATGCCCAGCATGGTGTCCACACTGACCTTGATGATCTTTTCCGGACTCTTTTCAGCCACTTCTTCAATATCCATACCTCCAGCCATGCTGGCCATTATCACCACCTTGGCCGTGGTCCGATCCGGGATGACGCTTATATACAACTCCTGGGCAATATCCAGCCCCTGTTCCACGAGGACTTTCTTGACCGCTTGGCCCTGAGCATCGGTCTGGTGGGTGACCAGGTTCATCCCCAATATTGAGGACGCTGCGTCATGTACCTCGTCCCTGGACCAAGCCAACTTGACCCCTCCTCCTTTGCCCCTGCCTCCGGCGTGGATCTGAGCCTTGACCACCACTGGATATCCGCCCAATGTATCGGCCACTTTGACCGCCTCATCCCCACTGGTAGCCAAATGGCCTTCGGGAATGGGTATCTGGTGTTTGGAGAAAAGCTCTTTGGCTTGATATTCGTGAATTTTCATGTACTTGAACTCCGAGATTGGTTAATGAAGGGTTCAGATTTCAGCCCCGCCTCTGGCGGCGGCCGCCAGTTTGATCGTGGGAGAAACGTGTGTTGTGGTGATGCCAGAATTCCCAAAAGGGCGACTGGCAGTCGCCCTTTCTCGTCAGGCTGGGGCCTGGCGGTACCGGATGGCAAAGCCAGGCCCGAGTCTACATCTTGTTTCATGCCAGGAAAATCAAGGATGGGCCTTGGTAACTTACAACCCAATTCTACTTGGTACAGAACTCGGTCAGGACCCCATGGGTGGACTTGGGATGGAGAAAGGCTACTTTCTTGCCCCCGGCCCCGGGCACCGGCTCCTGATTGATAAGTTTGCAGCCGGCGTCCTGGGCGTCTTGCAGCTGGGCGTTGATATCGTCCGTGGCAAAGGCCACGTGATGGACGCCCTCCCCGTTCTTGGCCAGAAACTTGGCAATAGGGCTTTCCTCAGAAGTTGGTTCCAAGAGCTCAATATGCGTATCTCCGACCTGGAAAAAGGCGGTGCGCACTTTCTGGGACTCCACTTCCTCGATTTTCTCGCATTCCAGGCCCAAGGCCTTTTCATAGTAGGCAATAGCCTCATCCAAGGACTTGACCGCAATCCCTAAGTGATCGATTTTCTGTAACATACCACTTACTCTCCTCAGTCAGTGCGGCTGGGCCCACTGATTTATATTTTCGATACCAGCCGGAGGACAACTTTGCTGCACGCCGGATCACACAAGGTACAGAATCGCTTCCGGCAACTCTGAACACCTAAACCCGCCGTTCTCCGCGTTCCGACTTTCGTGTTCCGTCCTCCTACTTCTTTCTTCTGTCTCTGTCTTACGCCTTCTGGCGTCTGACATCTGACGTCTGTCCTCTGGCTTAGACCGGAATATTCCCATGTTTCTTAGGCGAGCGAACCTCGCGTTTGCTCTTTAAAATCTCCAAGGCCCGGATCAAACGTGGTCGAGTCTCTCTGGGCAGAATAACAGCGTCGATATAGCCCCGGTTGGCCGCCCGGTACGGATTGGCGAAGAGATCGTCGTATTCCTGAATCTTTTCCTTGCGTTTGGCCTCCGAGTCCTCGGCTTCCTTGATCTCCTTGCGGTGGATGATGTTGGCCGCTCCGCTGGCCCCCATGACCGCAATCTCAGCCGTAGGCCAGGCAAAAGCCAGATCGGCCCCCAAGTCTTTGGAGCACATGGCCAGATACGACCCTCCGTAGGATTTGCGGGTGACCAAGAGCATCTTGGGCACCGTGGCCTCTGAATAGCACCACAAGAGTTTGGCCCCATGGCGGATTATCCCGCCCCATTCCTGATGGGTTCCAGGAAGATAGCCGGGAACATCGGCTATGGTCAGCAAGGGGATGTTGAAAGCATCGCAAAAACGAATGAATCGGGTGGCCTTATCTGAAGCATCAATATCCAGACATCCGGCCAGAACTTGGGGCTGGTTGGCGATGATCCCCACCGGATAACCGTTTAAACGGGCCAAACCGACAATGATGTTTTGGGCGTAGTGCTCATGGGGTTCAAAGAAGTCCCCATTATCCACCAGGGACCGAATGACATCCTTCATATCATAGGCCTGGTTGGGGTTGTCCGGAACAATGGAGTCCAGCTCCGGAGCTTCCCGGTCCGGGGCGTCCTGGACCGGACTGAGCGGCGGATCCTCCATGTTGTTTAAAGGCAAAAAGGAGAGCAGCCGCTTGATCTCGTCCAGAGCCTGTTCGTCGCTCTCACAGGCAAAGTGAGCCACCCCGCTCTTGCCGTTATGAGACATGGCTCCGCCCAGATCTTCGAAAGTCACCTCCTCCCCGGTCACCGACTTAATGACTTCCGGGCCGGTAATAAACATATAGCTGGTGTTCTTGACCATGAAAATCCAGTCAGTCATGGCCGGGGAGTAGACCGCTCCTCCGGCCGTAGGGCCCATAATAGCCGAGATCTGGGGGATGACCCCGGAAGCGTTGGAGTTGCGGAAAAAGATCTGCCCGTATCCGGACAAAGCATCCACTCCTTCCTGGATCCTGGCTCCGCCGGAATCGTTCAGTCCGACCATAGGCACTCCGGATTTCAGGGCCAAGTCCATAATCTTGCAGATCTTCTTGGCGTGCATCTCCCCCAGGCTGCCGGCCCGGGCAGTGAAATCCTGGGCATAAGCGCACACCGGACGGCCGTCAACCAAGCCGTGCCCGGTGATGACCCCTTCGGAAGGGATATCCACATCCTGCATTCCGAAATTGGTGCATCGGTGCTTGACAAACATATCCGTCTCTTCAAAAGTTCCGGGATCAAAGAGACGTTCCAGCCGTTCCCGGGCTGTCAGCTTGCCTTTTTCCTTATGCTTGGCCACGGGCTTTTCTCCGCCCATGGCCCGCATGGCCTTTTCTTTTTCTACAAGCTCTTCGAGCTTCTGCTTCGTGGTCTGCGTAGACATATCGCTGCTTCCTTTTTGAACTTTGTCTGGATTTTGTGTCCAGCCTACTCCCTATGCTCGCCAAAGACCTCGCGCATAACATCGCAGATCTCGCCGATGGTGGCGTAGGCCTTGACCGCCTCCACAATGGAGGGCATGACATTGGTCCCGGACTCCGCCGCTTGGCGCAGGGCGTTTAAGGAGCTCTGCACTTGCTCCGCATCCCGTTTGTCACGCACGGCCTGGACCCTTTCCACCTGGGCCTTCTCCACTTCCGGATCAATGCGCAAGAGAGGGACCTTGATGTCCTCAGCGCTTTGGAACTCGTTGGCTCCAACCACAATACGTTCTTTGTTTTCCACCTTCATCTGATAATCGTAGGCCGAATCCTCGATTTGGCGTTGGATGAATCCCTGTTCTATGGCCGGGATGACCCCGCCCATATCCTCAATCTTCTGCATCAAGTCCCAGGATTCCTTTTCGATTGCGTCGGTCAGCTCTTCCATGAGATAGGAGCCGCCGAAAATATCAATGCTGTTGGCCGCTCCGGATTCGTGGGCGATGATCTGCTGGGTGCGCAGGGCCGTACGTACCGAGTCCTCAGTGGGCAGGGTCAGGGCTTCATCTTTGGAGTTGGTATGCAAAGACTGGGTCCCGCCCAAAACTGCAGCCAAGGCCTGCAAAGTAACCCGGACCACATTGTTGTCCAATTGCTGAGCTGTCAGGGTATGTCCCGCCGTCTGAGTATGGAATCGAAGCATCCAGCTGCGGGGGTTTTGGGCTTCAAAACGATCCTTCATCAACTTGGCCCACATCCGCCTGGCAGCCCGGAACTTGGCCACCTCTTCCACCAGATCGGTGGTGGCGTTGAAAAAGAAAGACAACCGCTTGCCAAAAACATCCACATCCAGCCCGGCGTCCATAGCCGCTTGCACATAGGCACACCCATTGGCCAGAGTGAAAGCAACTTCCTGCACAGCTGTGGATCCAGCCTCCCGGATATGGTACCCGGAGATGGAAATGGTGTTGAAGGCCGGGGTATTCTCACTGCACCACTCGAAAATGTTGGTTATCAGGCGCAGGCTGGGCCGGGGAGGAAAGATGAACGTGCCCCGGGCCACATACTCTTTGAGCACGTCGTTTTGAATGGTGCCCTGGATCTTTTCCATGGGCACCCCCTGCTTTTCACCCACAGCCACGTACATGGCCAAAAGAACGGCGGCCGGGGAATTAATGGTCATGGACGTGGACACCTGGCCCAGGGGAATCTGGTCAAACAAAATCTCCATGTCCGCAAGGGAGTCGATAGCCACCCCCACCTTGCCCACTTCCCCTTTGCTCATATGGTGATCGGAATCGTACCCGATCTGAGTGGGCAGATCGAAGGCCACCGAAAGCCCGGTCTGTCCCTGTTCCAGGAGGTATTTGTAGCGCTTGTTGGTTTCTTTGGCCGTAGAAAATCCTGCGTACTGACGCATGGTCCATAGCCGGGAGCGGTACATGGTCGGTTGCACCCCGCGGGTAAACGGATACTGGCCGGGAAATCCCAGCTGCTGGATATACTCATCGTCGATTTCCTTAGGCAATCCCAGACGGGGGAGCTCCAATCCGCCCACGGTCTTGAACTCTTTTTTGCGCTCTGGAAACTTTTCCAAAGCCTTGGCCAGAACCTTGTCTTCCCATTCTTGTAACTTCGGATGCTTGGACATATCTCGTCCCCCTTTATCGTTCTGACCCGCAGGGGAAACTATTGCCGTGCCCCAGGCGAGTTTAATAGACGGTCCACTATTCGTTTGGCTCGGATACGAGGATCCCCTGTTGCTCCCTGATCCTGCTCCAGGCTGCAGGCGTATAGATGGGACCGCAGCATCTCCAATCCCCAGTCCACGACTTCCATATTCCGACATTCAGCCCGCTGTTTGTCCCTTTGTCCAGACCCTCGCTTGGTATCAAAAAGCTCTTGCATGGCATCTAAGAGCTCAGGCACACCTTTTCCCTGGGCAGCCACAGTCATCAAGACCTGCCGACCTTTGGCCCTGGCCACCTCACTGAGCTCCATGGCCAGCATCTCCGCACCGGGCTTATCCGCCTTGTTGACCACCATCAGATCGGCCACTTCCAATAGTCCGGCCTTCAGGGCTTGAATATCGTCTCCCAAGCCAGGGGCGGAAACCAGGGCTGTAACATCGGCAATCCGGATGATATCCATTTCCGATTGTCCCACCCCAACGGTCTCAATGATGATCGGATCGCACCCTGCACTGGCCATAATCCGGGACGCGGCTCCGGCTGCAGCGCACAGCCCTCCCAACCGCCCCCTGGTGGCCATGGACCGAACCACGACGTCCTGATCCAGGGCATGCTGCATCATCCGTATTCTATCCCCGTGGATGGCTCCCCCGGATAGGGGCGAGGAGGGATCAATAGCTATCACCCCAACCCTTTTGTCCCGCTTTCGGCATTCAGCAATGAGTTTATCGGTCAGAGTCGACTTCCCCGCTCCAGGCGCGCCGGTAATGCCCAAGACCGCACTGGCTTCAATACGGGAGGTATCCAGAGAGGCCAAAAGCTCATCGGCCTCATCCGCACCGTCCTCTACCAGGGAGATGGCCTTGGCCAGGGCCCGGCTATTTCTGTCCTCAATCCCTTGCTTGATCCTTTGAATATCCATTCCCATCCCAATTCAGCTGTGCCTCCGGCACGTATCGTATGAAACTCGACTCAAAGTGTTCAGGTGTCAGGTTTCAGGTGTCAGGAAAATCAAGAGATTATGAGAAAATCTTCTATTATTAACTGAAACCTGGTATGAAGCTAGACCCTGCTTTGTCCTTCATTCCCGCGCAGGCGGGAATCCAGAGCAGAAAGAATGACTTTCCCCTAGATTGCCCGGTAAGTCTGATCTCGGTGTACTCGGATGAATCGGGCCGGGCAATGACGGAAAAGAGAATCCGTAAGTTTCTTCCCCGATCAACCTGGACGTTTGCGGCCAGCGGCAGGGCTGACTTCTGTCCTCTGTCTTCTGTCTTCTGTCCTCTGTCCTCTGTCTTCTGACCTCTGACCTCTATGCCTCACAGAGTCCCCGAAAGGTGGAGATGATCTCTTCCATAGTGGTCCCTGGATTGAATACGGCCTTCACACCTTGCTCCTTGAGCACCGGGACATCTTCCTCCGGGATGATCCCCCCGCCGATGACCGGAATGTCAGCTGCATCATGCTTCTTGAGGCTTTGAATCACCTCTGGAAAGAGCTGCAAATGGGCCCCGGACAGGGAGGACAGGCCGATGGCGTCTACATCTTCTTGAATAGCGGCCACTGCAATCTCTTCCGCAGTACGTCGGATGCCAGTATAGACCACCTCAAATCCGTTATCCCGCAAGGCCCGGGCAATGCATTTTGCCCCTCGGTCGTGACCGTCCAACCCTGGTTTACCGATCAGAATTCGATACCGCTTGCTTTCCTGAGCCATGGCGTCTCCTTATAACCTCAGGATTGAAATCTATGGTCGGGCCCTAAGGGTGCCCGACCATTCCAGAACTCGGGCCTGAGGCTTTGTATTCAGACCTGAATCTTCTGGACCAAGCCTTTGACCGCCTCCACCGATTTCTCAAATGCGGCCTTTTCCTCCGGCAGCAAGGGGATCTCAATGACCTGCTCCACTCCCTTGGCCCCCAGTTTGACCGGAACTCCGACAAAATAGCCGCCTACGCCGTACTCCTGGTCGCAGTATGCTGCGCAGGGCAGAATACGTTTTTTGTCCTTCAGGATGGACTCGGCCATTTCCACTGCAGCTGCAGAGGGGGCGAAAAAGGCGCTGCCAGTCTTCAAAAGGCCCACGATCTCCGCTCCCCCGTCCCGAGTCCGCTGGACCATGGCCTCGATCCTTTCCGCAGGCAAAAGATCGGGTAGGGGAATGCCGGCCACTGTACTGTACCGGGGCAAGGGAACCATGCTGTCCCCGTGCCCCCCCAAGACAAAGGCGTTTATATCTTCTACAGATACGTCCAGTTCCATGGAAATAAAGGTCCGGAACCGTGCTGAATCCAAGACTCCGGCCATGCCTACCACCTTGTTTGGGGCAAATCCACTGACCTTGTGGGCCACGTAGACCATGGCGTCCAGGGGGTTAGCCACCACAATGATGACCGCATCAGGGGAATACTTGGCTACCTGTTCCGTCACGCCTTTGACGATCTCGGTGTTTTTGGCCAGCAGATCGTCACGGCTCATTCCCGGCTTGCGCGGCAGGCCGGCGGTGATGATCACAATATCCGAATCCGCGGTATCCGCGTAATCGTTAGTGCCCACTACATTGGAGTCAAAACCCTCAATGGGCGAAGCTTGGCGCAGGTCCAGCCCCTTGCCTTGAGGCATGCCTTCCACAATATCGATCAGGCACACATCGCCCAGTTCTTTCAGGGCCGCCCAGTGAGCTGCCGTAGCCCCTACAAATCCGGCCCCAACCACAGTAATTTTTTTCCGCGTCTTCATTTTCGGCCTCCCATCGCCGTTAGCCTATAACCACCAATACATCACCCTTTTTCACGTTCTCCCCTTCCTTGAACCGGAGTTCTTTGACCGTTCCCGAAGTCGGGGCGTTGATGGAGTTTTCCATCTTCATGGCCTCCAGGATGAGCAAGGGATCGCCTTCATTGACTTCTTCTCCTTCATCAACCTCAAAGCGGATGATCATCCCCGGCATGGGCGCTTCCACACTCGTGCCAGAGGCCAAAGCGGCCTTCGGTGCTTCCTGGGCTTGGGGTTGTTGGGCCGGTTGCTGGGGAGCCGCCTGAGGCGCTTGTTGAACCGGCTGTTGGGCGGCCGGTTGTCCGGCCGGAGCTATCGAACTGACCACGGGTTGGCCACCGACCTGCTCCACCTCAACCTTATAGTATTCGCCGTCGACATACACATTAAAGGTACGCACATCGTCTCCTTTCTCTGGTGCTTCTTTTGTGGTTGTTTCACTGACCAGGCCTTTTTTGGCCTTTTCAATGAGATCGACTATCTTTTGTCCCTCTTCCAGGCTGCGGGGCTTAACTTCGTCCGGCATCTCTTCCAGGCCGTACTTCCACTTCAAAAATCGTTTTCCGGTGGTGGGATATAAGGCGTAGATAAGCACATCGTCGATATCTTTGGCCAAGCCTTCGACGTCCTTCTTGGCCTTGTCCAGTTCCGGCTCCAGAATATCTGCAGGCCGCCCGTC
Source organism: uncultured Desulfohalobiaceae bacterium (assembly GCA_964619345.1). GTDB lineage: Bacteria > Desulfobacterota > Desulfovibrionia > Desulfovibrionales > Desulfothermaceae > Desulfovermiculus. The sequence goes on along the minus strand of CAZUER010000052.1, from coordinate 7,821 downwards.
AAACGGCTCTTCTCCCCGCGGATATCCCTTCAGGGCCTTTTTCTGCACTTCCGGGTCTACTCCGGCCGGGGTCTTCCCGTACAGTCCAAAACACAGGTCTTTGACCTGGGCGGTAATCATCTTGTACCGCTCTTGTTCCGTATCGAAGAGGACATTGTTCACGGTCTGGGTGCCCACAATTTGGCTGGTCGGGGTGACCAGAGGCACCTGACCCAACTCCTTCCGCACTCGGGGCAATTCCTTAAAAACGTCATCCAGTCGATCGATGGCGTCCATCTCCCGCAATTGGTTGACCAGGTTGGAGAGCATGCCCCCTGGGGTCTGGTGCAAAAGGACATTGGTGTCGATGACCGAGATGCGGTCGTCAAGCAAATGCCTGTACTTAGGGGTAATCTTGATGAAATGCTCCGAGCACTTGGTCAGCTGTTTGAGATCAAAGCCGGTATCCCGGTTCGAGCCCTGCAAGGCCACAACCAGGGGTTCCAGCCCGGGATGGGAGGTACGAAAGGCCCAGGGAGCCAGACAGACGTCGATGATGTCCACTCCGGCTTCGATGGCCTTGAGCATGGCCATGTCGGCCATACCGGAGGTGAAATGGCTGTGGAGGTGAATGGGGACCTGCACGGTTTCTTTCAGGGTCTTGACCAACTCATAGGCATCATAGGGAGCGATGAGCCCGGCCATATCCTTGATGCATATGGTCTTAGCCCCCATGTCTTCCAGCTCTTTGGCCTTGTCCTTGTAGTATTCCAGGTTATACACTGGTCCGCCCATGCGCCGTTCGGTCAAAGAATAACAGATCGAGCCCTGGAAGTGCTTGTTGTTCTCTTTGATCACCTTGACCACAGTTTCAAAATTCCGATAGTCGTTTAAAGCATCAAAGACCCGAAAGACATCGATACCGTTCACACAGCACCGCTCCACAAAAGATTCGGCCACGTCGTCGGCATAGTTGCGATAACCGACCAGATTTTGCCCCCGTAGGAGCATGGAGAACGGGGTGTCCGGGATATACTTCTTTAAAGTCCGGATCCTTTCCCAGGGATCTTCGCCCAAAAAGCGGTGCATGGTGTCAAAGGTGGCTCCCCCCCAGACCTCCATGGCAAAAAAGCCGACCTTGTTCATTTCCTCGGCAATGGGTATCAAGTCCTCAGTCCGTCCCCGGGTGGCGAACAGGGACTGATGTCCGTCCCGAAAGGTCAAATCCTGAATCTTGAGGGGATTGTCCACTTTCACCGATTCCTCCAGGGAACCGGACATAAGCTTCCCGTGCTCTTCACTCATATACGTCTCCTTGCCCTCTTGGTCACTTAAAAATTTTTATCGATTGAGCCGGAACTGGACATGGTACTGCCGGTCCATCATGGCCTGACGTCCGGACAAAGCCCAGGGACTGCTGACTTGAAACCTGGGTTGTTGAGTCTGGACCTGTGGTCCCATCTGGACCTGGCCTTCCTCCCCCAGGCAGGTGTATATGGCCGAGGCAATGGCGGCCACTTTCTTGGCTGGTACGCTCATGATGTCTCCCTTTGCACAGCACAGCCTCAGGCTGCCCTGTACACTATTTATTGACTAATTGGACAGAATGGGATGAAAGACGTAACCCGGTATAGTTAGTACGCAGATAACTAAACATCAATCCTTTCGTCGCTGAACACTAAACTCTGGCACCTGAACACTCTCTTCACCTCTTGGGGCTCACGTACAATTCTCCGCCATAGGCGTCATTGACCACCAAGGCTGGAAAATCTTCCACCACCAACTCCCGGACGGCCTCCGGGCCCAGATCTTCGTAGGCTATGACCCTGGCTTCCTTGATCCTCTGGGACAAGAGAGCCCCGGCTCCACCAGTGGCTCCCAGGTACACGGCTGTATGGTCCTGCATGGCCTTTTTGACTTCCGGGGCCCGTTTGCCCTTGCCCATGGTAGCTTTCACTCCCAGGCTGTACAACCGGGGGGCAAAGGAATCCATGCGGTAGCTGGTGGTCGGACCGGCTGAACCGATGGGTCGGCCGGGAGGGGCGGGAGTGGGCCCGACATAGTAGATAACCGCTCCCTGCAAAGGGAATGGAGGTTTCTCTCCTCGGTCCAGGGCCTGAACGATCCGCTTGTGGGCTGCGTCCCGGGCGGTGTAAATGGTCCCGGAAAGTAGACCACATCGCCGGTCTTC
>CAZUER010000052.1:0-5641 GCA_964619345.1 uncultured Desulfohalobiaceae bacterium | reverse complement strand
GGTCTTCAGCTGGCGGATGGCCTCATCCGTCAAGGGGGTGGTCAATTTATGTGTCTGCATTAGAGCACAACCTCCTGGTGTCTGGATGAATGGCACTGGACATTGACCGCCAGGGGGAGGCTCGCGATGTGGCAGGGGGAAATGTTTATACGCACTCCCAGACTGGTGGTTCTGCCTCCCAGGCCCATTGGACCGATGCCCAAGTCATTGATCCCTTGCAGGAGCTCTTCTTCCAGGGCTGCGACTTCCGAATCCGGATGAGGCTGATCCAGGGGCCGGAATAAGGCCTTTTTGGCCAGGACCGGGGCCAGGTCAAAGGTGCCACCGATGCCCACTCCCACAATGGTCGGGGGACAGGGGTTGGGGCCGGCTTCGGCTATTCTCCGCAGAACAAACTCTTTGATTCCCTCCCATCCTTGGGCCGGTGTGAGCATGGTGCACCTGGACATGTTCTCGCTGCCCCCGCCCTTGGACATGAACTGGATCTTGAGTTCTTGTCCCGGGACGAGATCAAAGTGGACAAAGGCCGGGGAGTTGTTGCCGGTATTGGCCCGGGTCAAGGGATGACACAGGGATTTGCGCAAAAATCCCTGCTCATAGGCCTCTATCATGGCCTGGTTCAAGACATCGCTCAGATCTCCTCCCTGCACCCGGCATTCCGTGCCCATTTCCACAAAAAATACAGCCACACCTGTATCCTGGCACAAGGGCAACCCGCTTTCCCGGGCCAGCTGGGCGTTCTGCAGGAGTTGATCCAGAATTTCCCGGGCCGTATCCGCAGATTCGCCATCCCTGGCTTTTTCCAGGGCCCGCCACACATCCTGGGGCAGATGGGTGGCCGCTTTCCGGACCATATCCCGCACCCTGGTGTGGACCTCCTGGGCATCTATGTTCCGCATATTGTCTCCTATTTCTTCTTGAACACCGACTTCTGATATTCCCGGTTCAGCTGGGCAATAAACTTGAGATCGATCTTTTTGGGGCAGACTTCTTCGCACTCGTAGTGGTTGGAGCAGTTGCCGAAGCCGCAATCGTACATGGCCCCGGTCATGTTTTGGACCCGCTGAGCCGCTTCCACCCTGCCCTGGGGCAGAGTGGCCAGATGGGAGATTTTGCCCCCCACAAAGAGCATGGGCGATCCATTGGGGCAGGCGGCCACACAGGCCCCGCAACCGATGCATTCAGCCGCATCCATGGCCTGGTCCCCGTCCCGCTTGGAGACCAAGACCGTATTGGCCTCCGGAGCCCGTCCAGTACTCACTGAAACATAGCCCCCGGCCTCAATAATCCGATCCAGGGCAGTGCGATCCACCACCAGGTCCTTGACCGGGGGAAAGGCCTTGGCCCTCCAGGGTTCGATATATACCACCTCCCCGTCATGGAAATGGCGCATATGCAACTGACAGGTGGTGCTCCGATCCCCGGGCCCGTGGGGAATGCCGTTGATAACCAAGCCGCAGGTGCCGCAAATACCTTCCCGGCAGTCATGATCAAAGGCGATGGGCTCCCTGCCCTCCCGGATGAGCTTTTCGTTCACCTCGTCCAGCATCTCCAAAAAGGACATATCCGGGCTCACATCCGTGGCCTCAATGCGCTCCATCCTGCCCTTGTCCCCAGGGCCGCCTTGTCGCCATACATAGAGTGTGAGATTCATTACTTGTAGCTCCTTACGGCCAGTTCAACATTCTCGAAATACAGGGGCTCGGTGTGCAGCTCCGGCTTTTGCCCCACGCCCGTAAATTCCCAGGCGGCCACATAGGCGTAATCTTCATCATCGCGTCTGGCCTCATGGTCCTCGGTCTGATACTCCACTCGGAAATGGCCGCCGCAGGATTCGTTCCTATTCAAGGCGTCGTGGGCCATAAGCTCTCCGAATTCCAGAAAATCGGCCACCCGCAAGGCCTTTTCCAATTCCTGGTTCAGGTCGGCCCCTTGTCCGGGGACAGCCACATTCTTCCAAAACTCCTCCCGCAAAGCAGGAATGGCCTGCAAAGCATGGTTCAGGCTCTCTTTGCTCCGGGCCATACCGCAGTTCTCCCACATGATGGACCCCAGTTCACGGTGGAACTCATTGACTGTCTTTTTTCCCTGAATAGAGAGCAGGGTCTTGATCCTCTCCTGCACATCCCGGGCTGAATTCTGGAAGGCCTCGTGGTCCGGGCCGGACTTGCCGGGAACAGTCTGGGCCAGATAATTGGCAATGGTGTAGGGCAGAACAAAATATCCGTCGGCCAGCCCCTGCATCAAGGCGCTGGCCCCCAAGCGATTAGCCCCGTGATCCGAAAAGTTGGCTTCCCCGATGACAAACAGGCCGGGGATATTGCTCTCCAGATTATAATCCACCCATAAGCCGCCCATGGTATAATGGGGGGCGGGATAGATGCGCATAGGCTGTTCGTAGGCGTTCTCAGCCGTAATCAGCTCATACATCTCGAACAGATTGCCGTAGCGTTCCTCAATGGCTTTGCGGCCCAACCGATTGATGGCCTCGGCAAAATCCAAGTACACCCCGAAACCGGTGGGGCCCACCCCCCGGCCCTCGTCACAGACCTCTTTGGCCGCCCTGGAGGCGATGTCCCGGGGAGCCAGATTCCCAAAGCTGGGATACTTACGCTCCAGATAATAATCGCGCTCGGATTCCGGAATCTCCTGGGGCGGCCGGGTGTCGCCTTTTTTCTTGGGCACCCAGATCCGGCCATCATTGCGCAGGGATTCGGACATCAAGGTCAGCTTGGATTGGTGGGTTCCAGTGACCGGAATGCAGGTGGGATGGATCTGGGTGTAGCAGGGATTGGCAAAAAAGGCCCCCCGCTTGTGGGCCCGAAAGGACGCAGTCACGTTGCAGCCCATGGCATTGGTGGACAGATAAAAGACATTGGCGTATCCGCCGCTGGCCAGGACCACGGCGTCCCCGGCATAGGAATCGATGCGCCCGCTGACCAAATCCCGGACAATGATTCCCTTCGCCTCGCCGTCTACCACAACTAAATCCAGCATCTCGGTCTTGGGGTGAATGCTTACAGTCCCAGCCTTTACCTGCCGGGACAAAGCTTGATAGGCCCCCAGCAAAAGCTGCTGCCCGGTTTGGCCCCGGGCGTAAAATGTGCGGGATACCTGGGCCCCACCAAAGGAACGGTTGACCAGGTATCCGCCGTAATCCCGGGCAAAGGGCACTCCCTGGGCCACGCACTGGTCGATGATCTGAGAGCTGACCGTGGCCAAACGGAAGACGTTGGCCTCCCGGGAACGGAAATCACCGCCCTTGACCGTATCGTAGAACAGGCGAAAGATGCTGTCTCCGTCGTTGGGATAATTCTTGGGCGCGTTGATGCCGCCTTGGGCGGCGATGGAATGGGCCCGGCGCGTGCTGTCCTGGTAACAGAAGACGTCCACATTGTAGCCCAGCTCGCCCAGGCTGGCTGCTGCCGAGGCTCCAGCCAGGCCGCTGCCGACCACCAAGACGGTATATTTGCGTTTATTGGCCGGATTGACCAGCTTCATGGCCTGCCGATGGTTGTCCCACTTGTCCTTGAGCGGACCACTTGGGCATTTGCCGTCGAGTATCACGATTGACCCCCTAAATATTCAAGACTCTAAAAAATATGGCCAGCGGCACAGCCAGAAACCCGAGCCCAATGAGAACGGCCGCAATCCAGCCGCCTCGGGTTATAGCCGGCAGGGTGCGGTCGGTGTTCCAACCCATGGTCTGGAACAGGCTTTGAATGCCGTGACTTAAATGCATGAACAGGGCCGCCAGCCCAATGACATAGATCAGGACCACCAAAAAACCCTGCAGACTGACCACGACCATGGTATACACATCATGGCGCCCGGTGCTGTCTACCAGATGGGAAATCTCCGGGTGAGTGAGCCGAAAGGTGAAATGGAACAAGTGATAGAGAAGAAAAGCCAGGATAACCAGGCCGCTGTAAATCATGGTCCGGGAGAAGATTGTGCTTCGCTGATAGGTTCGCCGCACATAGGCAGAGGACCCGGACTGCCAGTTTTCCAGGGTCAAGGTGATGCCAAAATAGATGTGGATCACCGCCAGAACCAACAAAATCAGCCGCTCCAGCCACAATGCCGGCCCCAGGGAGTGGATATGGTGGGCGTAAGAATTCAGGCTGGAAGGTCCGAAAAAGATGGTTGTATTGCCCAGCATATGGCCAATAATAAATAGAAGGAGAAAAATGCCGCTGACCCCTACGAGAATCTTTCGGGCCAAGGTTTTTTCAGTCAAAATCATGCGCGTTCACTCCTTGCGAAAGAATGTGTCACCACCACATGGCCATCCCAAAGGCACCAAAGATCGAGACAAGACTTTTCATCCTGTCCGAACGAATGTATAAATAAGCCAGATAAGATACAATGCGGGAAAATTGTGGACAAAATACGTAGTTCATCTACGTATTAAGTTGTCGACTGGGTATTGCTCTGGGCGCATCCAGCATTCAGGTCAGCATGCAGACCCCCTTGTCCAAAAGCTCAGGATACGCATTCTCTCGCAGTTTCTATTACGAGGCGGAGGATTTGGTCTCCAGCTCCAAGAGACAGGACCGGAGGTTGCGGGAGGTGTTGGATAGGCCCAACTTTCTTCGCATATTATGCCGATGGGTGTCGATGGTTCGTTGGGAGAGCTTGAGCATGGAGGCCATTTCCTTGGTGCTCAGCCCCTGCTTGATGAGATCGGCCAACTGAGATTCCGTGGATGTGAACCCAAACTGCTGGGCCAAGCTTTTCTGAGCCGGGGAGAGAATATTTTCTATGCTGGCCCGGATCATGCTCATCCAGGTCGCCTGCCGGCTGGTCAGGCCCTCGCCTTCCAGCTGAGCCAGTAATGGCAGTACCGAATGCTTGAGATTGGAAACCATAGTCTCCTGCAAGATACCCCGGCTTTCATCCTTTTGTTCCAGCAGGACCCGCAGGGCGATGTTGGCTTCTTCCAGTTTGGCATTACTGGTCATAAGCTCCGAGGTCCGTTCTCTGACCCGTTGTTCTAAGGCCTCATTAGCCGCCTGTAACATCTGCTTGGTCCTTTGCAGTTGCAAATGGGCCTCAATCCTGGCCACCACTTCTTCCCGCTGAAAGGGCTTGGTGATATAATCCACACCCCCACACTTGAATGCCCGTACTTTTTCGGCTGTTTCTGTCCGCACGCTGAGAAAAATGACCGGGATAAAAGAGAACTCCGGATCCAGCTTCAGCCTGGAGCAGACCTCAAACCCGTCCAGCCCGGGCATGGCGATATCCAGGAGAATGAGCTGCGGCTTGCGCCGAGCCACAAAATCCAGAGCTGCTTCACCATTTTCGGCCACAGCAGTTTTGTAATTATTCTCCCGCAGCATGCTGCCCAAAACCTGAAGATTGGTGGCACTGTCATCGACTATAAGGATAAGGGCCGGGGTATTGTTGTCCACAGACATGGAGCATTCCTGCAAGGGTTTGAGTCTATTGTCTCCGGTGATCAGTAAGCATTCAGCCCCCTTGTCCAAAAGTTCAGGTGGCGCTGAACTCTTTCCGCCCTTCATCTCGTATGAAACTCGAAGTTAACTTACTCGTCGATCTTCTTCTAAAATATCTCAACAAATAAGAAGATGGCCGAAACCCCAAGTTTCATCCTTAATCAATCCGGCAAATTTCC
>CAZUER010000051.1:0-25418 GCA_964619345.1 uncultured Desulfohalobiaceae bacterium | reverse complement strand
AGGGCCGGGGGATGACTCTTATCATCCAGCAGGGCATGCGTTTCCAGCCGCCGGTACAGGTTTTGTTTACCGGGTCCTCCCTTTCCGAAAAAGCCTTGGCTCTGGCTTTGGATCTGGGCCGAAAAAAGGAAATTCCCGTGGTGGTCCTGGTGGCCGGAGGGCCGGAGGAGCAGGCCGGCCTGCAGGACAGGGCCCGGGAGTTTATTGGAAGCCGCGGTGGTGAGGCCAGTTTGCATGTTCTGCCCCGGGCTTTGGATTTGAGTCAGATCGATCAGGTCGTGCGCCTGCACGGATCAGGGCCGCTATTTCTCCCCTGTGAAGAGCCGCAGTTGCATGGGGAGGAACTGCAAGCCCTGGTTGATTCTGTTCAAAATTCCATATTGCTTGTCCGTTCCAGATAAGGTCATGGAGTATCTTCAGCTTGCTTTCTGCCTGGTAACGCCCAAATATATAGCTATCAGGGCCAAACCGGCTCCAATGACCTCCAGAAGGCCGGTTGGACGGGCAAAGAACAAGATGTCCCAGATAAAGGCCAGGGCGGGTTGGAGGAGGATGATCAGTCCGGCCACCGAAACCTGAACCCGGGGCAGGGCGGTGGAAATCAAGATCCAGCCCACCATCTGGGAGAAAAAGCCGTACGCGGCCAGAGCACCCAGGCTGACTTCATCCGGGATGACAAAGGACTCTCCGGCCAGATTGAGCTGCACTCCCATGATCAGGGCCGTGGCAAAGGAAAGGAGGGCCATGTTGACCACGACGGCCCCAAAGGACTTCTTGGTTTGTAGAAAGCGGACCAGGAGAAGGTAGGTGGCATAGGCCACTGCTGTCAGCAGACCGTAGTATACCCCCCATCTCCACTGAGGGCCAAAAGCGTTCCAACCGGGGCTGACCAGCATGAACAGCCCAGCCATGGCCAGGCAGACCGCCAGAATAAAGCGAAGGGTGAGCCGTTCGGAAAAAAGGACCAGGCCGAATGCGGCCATGATAAAGACCTGAAAGTTGGACAGGACGGTGGCCAGTCCGGGGCCCACGCCGTGGATACTCTTATGCCACCAGGTCAGATCCAGGGCAAAGACCACCCCGCAGAGCAGGGCCATATACAGGCTCTTTCGGGTCAGTTCTCGGAAATATCCCCGGATAAGGGCGAAAAGAACCAGGAAGACCCCGCCGAACAATACCCGGTAAAAGCCGGCTGTGATCGGCCCCACTGCAGCCAGTTTGACGAACACGGCCGAAAAGCTGATCAGGGTGGCCCCCACGGTCAGGATGATCACAGCCTTCCAATCCATGAGGTGAGAAAGAGTATGCATAGGACATCAGGCTCCTGATGGGGTGAGTAACAAACGTCCTATGCCTGAAAACTTTTTGCAAGTAAAGAAGATGTTAAGATGCCGGTGCCAAAAAAAGACTGTTTGGAGGCAAAGCCAGGGACGGGTGGGCCGGATCGGTAAGCAACAGATCTCTCCAGTTGGGCCCTAATCGTCTGTGAACCAAGTGTTCCAGGGTGTGTTCCACCTGCATGTTCAGCTTGTTGTTGCGTACGATTCTGGACAGTCCGATCTTGCAGGAAGGGCAACTGACCAGAAGGTGCCGTGAAATATCGTCAACGGCCAGCTCTTTGAGCCCTGCGGTCTTACGTTTGCGCAGCTTGTTGTAAATGTGGGGGGAGGTCAAAGCCCCCAAGCCGCTTTCGGCACAGCAGTAATCGGAGACTGTCACTGAGTCCTGAGCCAAGGATTTCACATGCCGGGCATATATGGCCGCGGCCTTGTCCTGGGGGACGTTAGCCCACGCTGCATGGCATGAGGAATGGTAGATCAGGCCGTGTTCCCGGTCCAGAGTCGGAATCTGTCCATGCAGGCGGGGATGGATATATTGCAGGACGTCCTGAAGAGGAACCTGCTCGGAGCTGATGGAGCTTACATCCAGGTTCTCCAGGCCGGCCCGGCATGTGCCGCAGGAGGTCAGAACGGCCTCTATTCTCAGACCTGCTGTTTCGGCCCGAAGCAAAGCAGTGCTCAAAGCCTCCTGGGTCCGCTCCTGCATGGACCCAAACGTCTTGGAGCACCCGGCGGACAAGAGAGGGTATCCGCAGCAGATATGTTGGGGTGGCAGGACAATGTGCAGGCCACAATCGGCTAGCAAGGTCAGGACGGCCAGGCCTATATCCGGAAAAAAGAGTCCCCCGCCGCAGCCGGGGAAATAGAGAACTGCGCTTTGTTCAGTCTGGCCTGAAGTTCTCAATGGGGGAATTATTTCCTGATAATGGCCGGGCAAGAGATCCTGCAGGTTGTGAGTGGTCAGGGCCGGGCCTGGACCCTGCAGGACTGGGTTGTTCATGCGTCGACGCCAAAAAGAGGGAATGAAGCGCACGGCTTTGTTGTGCAGGTTCTGACCCCAGGCCATGGCTTTGGCCGCCTTGGACATGCGCTCCGGTTCCTGGGTCAGGTAAGAGAGGACTTTGGATTTCAGGGGATGCCCGCCCTGGCCCTCTTCTTCCAAATAGGACCGGACCTGGAGGGTGACCTCAGCACTGTCGATCTTTACCGGACAGATGGAGAAGCATTTGCCGCAGGCGGTGCAGTACTCCATGAGCTCGCGCAATTTGCCCATGGCGTAAGGATCTATAATCTGTACCGTCTTTTGGGTGTAGACCAAGGCCTCCAGAATGGCCCCCAAGCTGAGATTCTTGTTCCGGGGATGATGGAGGAAACCCTTCTGGGGATAGAACATGGGGCAGACCTGCTTGCACTTGCCGCACCTGGTGCAGGACCGGATGTGTTTGAGTTGGTCCACAAGGAGCTCTTTGTTCGGAAGGTCCGTGTTCTGGTCCACGTCTTCAATGAGGCGGTCCCATGATAAGGTGAAGGGCGTGGTGGCTACCTGTCCGGCCTGGAGTTTGTCTGGATTAAAAATATTGTGGGGGTCGATACCCTCTTTGTAGGCCTTCAGGGCTTCGATCTTGTCCTGAGCCAAGTAGCGGATCTTGGTGATTCCAATGCCGTGTTCCCCGGAGACCTGTCCGCCCAGGGCCAAAACGCGGTCAAAAATCCTGTCCACCAATTCCTCGGCCGCCTGGACCATGGCCTGGTCATTGGCATGGACAGGGATGTTCACGTGGCAGTTGCCGTCTCCGGCGTGCATGTGATTGGCCACTTCCAGGCGGTTGGTGAAGAGATCCTCGACCAGGACGTTCAAGGTCTGGCTGAAATGGGGATTGAGAGATATGGCCCGGCGGAAGAAACGGTGGATGGTCTGTTCCAGTTCAGCTTCCGGGCATTCGCGGGGGCCGATCGTTCCCTGCAGAATGTCCCGGCAGAGCTGTTTTTCTTGCTCCACATGCTCCCGGGCCAGGTTCAGACTGTGCAAAGAGGCAGCATAATCCAGGCAGGTCTCATATGCTTTGGCCAGGGTTTCTAAATTCAAGGTCTGCAGGAAAAATGAAAACTCAGGGATGGCCTGGATAGGAATAACCACGTCTTCGTTGATCTTGAAACCATTGGTCCTTTTGGAAATGGCACTGAGTTTGTGCCGATCCTCCCAAAATATTTCTCCTTCTGCCTCATCAGCGGCCAGAACAACTTCCACGTCCGGGTAGAGTTGGGCCAAATCCACAATGGTCCAGGATGTTTCCTCCAACAGGCGTTTATTGTCCGAGTCCATACGGATAAGGAGGACCGAGGCCGGAAGGCCGGCATGGTCTGTGGATTTAGGGGTGTAGCCGATGGCTTTGATGTATCGACGGTCGAACTCTTCCAAGGCGGACATGGTCACCGTTGTTTTCTGCTCCCGGATGCGGTCCCGCAGGCGGACCAAATCCTGGATGATATGTACGGCGCTTTGCATGTCCGAGCCGTAAAATTCCAGGCATAAGGTTTGCGAGTGCTGTAAACACGGATGGAGGATAAATGTGGATTCGGTAATGATCCCATCCACCCCTTCTTTCTGCACTCCAGGGAGCCCTTTTAAGTGCTTGTTGGTCACATCTTTGCCCAGGCCTTTGCCCCGGATTTCTTTGCCCTGCAGACGGACGGTGTCCAGAGTCCGGCCTGAGGAATCCTGGATCTCAAAGAGAGCTGTATCCTCCGGATTGATCTTGTGTTCCGGATGATCGATGCGCTTGATGTGAATGATTTCCCCTGTGGGGCGGACCATGGTGTACGCGGCGATATTATCCAGGGTGGTCCCGTATTCAAAGGCGTAAGGTCCGCCGGCGTTTTCAGCGATGTTTCCACCTAAAGAGGAAGCGGTCTTGGAGGCCGGATCTACGGTAAAGAGCAAGCCCTGAGCCGCTGCAGCCTGGGCCGCATGGGCGGTGATCACCCCGGCTTGAGCCCGCAGTCGTTTGGTATGGCAATCGACTTCAAAAATGGTCTTGAACCTGGATAAGCTGAGAATAACCGATCGGCGGAGGGCAGGCAGAGCCCCGCCGGTCATTCCGGAACCTCCACCCCGAGGGACGATGGAGAAGAAGAGTTCATTGGCCAAGCGGACGATGGCTTGGACCTGGACGGTGTCTTCCGGAAAAAGGACTAATAGAGGAAGCTCGACAATCAATCCGGTGGCGTCGGTACAGGATTGCAGCAGGGAATGGGGGGAATGGACGATGTTTTCTTCCGGCATATACCGTTGAAGCCGGCTGCGGATATCCTCCCGCAATTGTATAAGGCCATCCTGCTCCCGCCAGAACTCCTGCAATCGGTGTGAAAGGAGCTCAAGGACATGAGGGTCGTGATTTCTCTTCTGTTCGGAGAGAGCGGCAGAAACGTTATTTTTGACCACTTGCGGGTGGACAAAAGGATTGCTGCGGACCATGAAGGCCTCGGCCGCCAGGGCCAGGGCCAGGTCCCGGCTGGGCTCCGGCCAGGAGGCAGTATCCTGTTCAGTAAGGCCAAAGACGGTTTGCAGCAAGCGGAATCTGGAGACATTGATATGCGGAGTCCGGGTGGACACAGGGGTGCTTGAGGTCATAATCGGTTCTGGGCTGTCGGGTTTTCTGATTTCGGGTGTCAGCCTAGCTGTTGGCGGGCTAGTTATTCGTTATTTGTTATTCGTAAGAAGCAAGGCTCGACTCTATCCGGTGTTGGTGACCGGGAAAGAGGAGGCGAAGGCCTGCACGTCTTCTTTGACCCGGTTGAGAACAGCTTGGTCCCTGGGGGCCTTTAAAACGGCCTGGATCCAATCGGCAACAGTGGTCATATCTTCTTCGCTCATCCCCCGGGTGGTGACCAGAGGGGTGCCCAGCCGGATACCTGAGGTAACCGCTGGAGGCGCGGGGTCGAAGGGGATGGCGTTCTTGTTCACGGTTATCCCCACCTGGTCCAAAATTTTTTCGGCTTCCTGGCCGGTGAGCTCGTGATCGCGAAGATCGATGAGCAGGAGGTGGTTATCTGTGCCCCCAGTCAGCAGGGAAAATCCGGCTTGCTCCAGGCTGCGGCCCAGGGCTTGGGCATTGGCCACAATCTTTTGTTGATAAGACTTGAAATCACCGTTCATGGCCTCCTTGAAGGCCACTGCCTTGGCTGCAATGACATGCATGAGGGGGCCCCCCTGCATGCCGGGAAATATCTTGGAGTTCAAGGTTCGACCGTACTCTTTGCAGCTGAGGATAAAACCTCCCCGTGGGCCCCGCATGGTCTTGTGACTGGTGGAGGTTACAAAATGGGCCTTCCCCACGGGCGAAGGATGCAGTTTTGCGGCCACCAGGCCGGCGATGTGGGCAATATCGGCCATAAGCATAGCACCGATCTCATCGGCAATAGATCGAAAGGCTTCAAAATCAATGCTGCGGGGGTAGGTGCTTGCACCGGCAATAATCAGGCCCGGCTTATGCTTCCGGGCCAATCGGCGGATTTCTTCGTAATTCAGGGTATGGGTGCCGGGGTCCACACCGTAGGTCACAATATTATACATCATCCCCGAAAAATTCACCTTGCTCCCATGGGTCAAATGGCCCCCATGGGCCAGATCCATGCCTAAAACCGTATCACCTGGTTTGATGGCCGAGAAATAGACGGCCATATTGGCTTGGGACCCGGAATGAGGTTGCACATTAGCGTATTCGGATCCAAATAAAGCGCAGGCTCGCTCTTTGGCCAGGTTTTCTACCACATCCACGTTGGTGCATCCCCCGTAGTAACGGCGGCCGGGATAGCCTTCGGCGTATTTGTTGGTCAGGCAGCTTCCTGTGGCTTCGCGCACTGCTGTGGAAGTCAGGTTCTCGGAGGCAATGAGGTCGATGGTGGTGCGCTGCCGCTCTTCTTCGTCGGCAATGGCCTGCCAAATCACGGGATCGATCTGTTGTAATTGTTGTGTATTCATAGCAGATACCGCATAAGCCTCTTGTCGTTTGTCTTGTCGGTTGTTTATGGATAAAAGGCTGGTAGAGGACCGCGGGTGAGAAGGCGAGTCGGCATTCTATTCAATGAGTCATCAGGGCTTTGTCTAGACCATTACCGTTTCAGTGTCAAATGAGTGCTGAGAATGAAAGTCTATAAGCATATGGAATTTCGACTTAAATTTCGATATTGATCAAATATGATAAGGGGAGTTTTCGGTATGATCAAATATTATTCTATATATTTGTGGAAAGCACATTTAATCTTTCATTTGTCATCTTTGATGGCCGCTTACTCCCGTTCATTTTCCGAGGAGTCGAACCCGATCTTGTCAAAGATCTTGCGCTTTATCTGGGCGTCAAAGGTTTGCCATTTGAGCTGCTTATACTCTTCTCCATTCCCGCCGGCCAGAAAATCCACCTTGATTTGAAACCCACCGGCCGAGTGCTTGCCTCCTCCATAGGGTGCGCCGGAGGCGTCGTGTCCCAAGGCCCCTTTCAGAAAATCGTCGGGATCCAGGGTCAGTTTGGAAGTTCGAAGGGAGCCGATGACGGATTCATGCTGCTCCGGGCCCTGGACCAGGCCATAGACAATGGCAGTGTGTACGTTTTCTTCGGTGACCAAAAAATCAGCTGCCTGGGGGATGGCGTCCCGATCGTCACTTCGCAGATAACCGATTCCGGCAATGGATACGCTTTCGGCAATAACCCGTTCTTCCAGGGCCTTTTGGATGATTTCCATGGTTTTCTTGGATCTGGCCTGGCTCATGATCTGCTCCAAAATGTCGGCGTCCCGATAACGGCTTAAGAAAGCGGCCGCATAAAAATCAGCCGGTCCAGCCCGCATGAAATTGTTGGTATCTGTGATCAGACCGTGCATCAAGGCAGTGGCCATTTTTACATGTTCATCCTGTCCGGTATCCAGCTCCAGAATGTCCTGCTGCAGGTATTGGGAGTAGATGGTGGCTGTGGAACCGACGGCCCGGATGTCGGAATACTCGGCTTGAGGACTGGATTGCGGTTCATGGTGATCCAAAATCATGAGTACAGGTATTTGAGCCTCTTTCAAGGCCTTGGCCGCTTGTCGGGCCGTGGTCCCCTGGTGATCGACAAAAACGGCTCCGGCATATTCGCTCAGATCCATCTCCCGGGCAAAGGGGTGCAGCTTAATGCCCAACAGATTGACCAGAGCCAGGTTTTGCTGATGGCTGATGTTTCCACTGTAGACAATATCCGTTTCTATTGTATAGCTTTTGCTGATCAACTGATGGGCATAGGCGGCGGATATGGCGTCCGGATCGGGAAAATCCTGCATGACGATGAGGTGGCGCTCCCCCTGGTGGTTGTCCAGAATCTGCCGGAATTTATGCTCTTGTTCGCTTTCAGTGCCGTCGCCGGCGGCATTGTTTTGAAGCTTGGCTGACTGGGTCATGTGCGATCCTTGTTTTGGATGGACTCCCGTTTGGCAAAAAAAATATCTTTAATTTATTTTTTATCATACGCTTTTATCGGACGTAAGGTCAAGATGGACAATATGCAAGGGCAGCGGAGAACTTTATGCAGGTACTCATTTGTGGGGCCGGGCGGATCGTGGTCGAAGTGCTCAGACGCCTGGGACAAAGCTGGGAGGTGACGGTCATTGATCTGAACCAGGACAGGCTGGACGATTTGGCTGGTGAATTGGAAGTGGTGCACAGGATCGTGCATGGAGACGCCTCCAGTTCTGTGATCTTGGAGCGGGCAGGGGTACAGGAGCAGGATTATGTCCTGGCTATGACCGGTGACGATCGAGTGAATTTAGCTGTGGCGGCCATTGCCAGATCCAACAAGGTCAACCATATTCTGAGCCTGGTCCATGATAGTGAACAACTTCCGGCCTTTCACGACCTCGGAGTCCGCACCCTGGATCTCAACTCACTGTTGGCCAGGACCATGGTTCACTATCTGCAGGATCCCAGAATCGGGGTCACTCCCTTGTCTCAGGGGGGGACTGAGATCTTTGAGATCGATGTAGGGGCCACCTTTATCGCCATCGGCAAGAAGGTAAAGGATATTCAAGGGGCAACCTGGCGGGTAGTGGGTATTTTGCGGAACCATTCTCTGGTCTTTCCCCAGCCGGATACCCTGGTTCGGGAAGAGGACCGCCTGCTCATTCTGGGCAAGCCCGACTTGTTTCAAGAGGTGTGCACTCTTTTGGAATGTGGACGTCCCCGTTTTCCCCGGGCCTACGGTCAACGCCTGAGCTTAGCCCTGCCGTCCGGACAAAGAAGCCATCAGGAGGCCGGTCTCCAAGAGGCCTTGCATTTGGGGCAAAACCTGGGTCTGGAGTCCATGGATATGGTCTGTGAATATCAAGAGGCCGAATTGGATGGTTTGGAGACCGAAATCATGGAGGTGCAAAAACACCAACTGGATACCAGGGTGGAGGCTGGTTTGCCCGAACTGTGCGGGAAACGGAATATCGGGCTGGTTATTTTGCCCAGGGTGGAGGCTTCATGGCTTGATTTTTTTCGCCCTCCGAGATTTATGAAGCTGGCCCATAGCCTTTCCTGCCCTTTGCTCATGGCCCGGGGCACCTATCCATATACAGCCATACTGGTTCCTTTTAACGGAACAGCGGAAAGTGAACTGGCTTTGGAAACTGCCTGTGATATGGCCAAGCAGCTTGATGCCGAAGTTACGGTTATGTTTGTACAGGAACCGGAATTTTTGCATCAGAATCAAGATCTCGAACACGGGTCAAAAGAAAAAGTTATGGACCAAGCCAGGCAAATGGCCCATATCCATAAAGTAAACATGCAGGAGCTGGTAGTGACCGGGAATGTGGTCCGGGAGGTGGTTTCCAGATCTTCGCATTTCAATCTCCTGGTATTGGGCAGCAGATCTGCGCAGAAGGAATGGTTGCGCCCTCATGTGGGCGAGCTGCTCATGCGCCGTTCCCGTTGTTCTGTTCTTTTGACTGTTCTTGGTCATATCTCTCCCCCGGCCGATACCAGGGAGGAAGGGCATGGAGTTTAGTCAGGCCTGGTCTTTGCTTTTGGTTACCGTTCTGGCCTCCCTTTTGCCCGGAGTGAGCAAGATGGCCAAGATCCCGGCCGTGGTCTTGGAAATTATCTGCGGCATCATTTTGGGACAAAGTGTGTTGAATCTCCAGTTTGGCGGGGAGTGGCTGAGCTTTTTGGCCCAACTTGGTTTTTTGGTCCTCATGTTCCAGGCTGGAATGGAAATCGACTTCGGTACGTTGCGGAGGCTGCGAGCAGGGGAGTTCGGAGTGCAACTGTCTGTTTTTTTTGCCACTGTGGGATTGGCATTGGCGGGAGCCCTGGCCTTGGGGCAGGGGATTTTTCTGGCCTTGGTCTTGTCTACCACCTCCTTAGGGCTGGTGGTGCCCTCCCTGCGGGAGGCCGGCCTGAGCCGCTCCGGGCTGGGGCAAAGTGCTTTGATTGCTGCCACCTTGGCCGATTTTTTAACTCTTTTGGCCATCACCTTCTTTATGCTCTGGCACGAGCAGGGATTGAACTGGCAATTCTTGTGGCCCATCCCTCTTTTTGTCGGTTTCGGTTTTCTGCTCAAGCTGGCCAGGCTGTGGGCCTGGTGGTTTCCGGACCGGGTGGGACGTCTCTTGGATCCCCAGGACAATCTGGAGCTGGGCATGCGTTTGTCCCTGGCCCTGCTCTTCTTTTTTGTGGCCTTGTCTGAACTGGTTCATTTGGAGCCTGTCTTAGGAGCCTTTATGGGCGGTGCTTTGGTCTCTTTCGTGTTCAAGGAAAAAGGTGGGCTGGAGACCAAGATCTCCGGATTAGGGTATGGATTTCTCATCCCCTTGTTTTTTATTCATGTGGGCATGAGCTTTGATCTCCAAAACGTTCTCACCTGGGAGCAAATGCTGTTCACCTTCAAGCTTTTGATTCTGGCCTTGCTGGTCAAGCTTCTGCCCAGTCTGCTCTTTGTCTTGAACCGGATTTCGTTTCTGGAGACCATGAAGCTCGGGTTCTTGCTTTCTTCCCGTTTAAGTCTCATTGTGGTGGCGGCATCCATTGGGTATGAAGCCGGATTTATCACCGCGGCCTACAAGGACTCCATTATCCTATTGGCCGTTTGCACCTGCCTGATCGGACCAACACTTTTTAAGCTGCTTCACGCTCTGTCCAGACAGGGATTGCGGGTGTAACTGAAGACACCTGCTGCTTGTCTCAGACTATGGCTAAGGATTACGATATGTCAGATTTTGATTTGAGCTGTGTACCTCTGTTTCAGGGGTTGTCGGAGAAACAAATCCTGGAGCTGAAAGACATCAGCCAGGAAATCGGTTTTGACAAGAACCAGACCATCTTCAACCAGGAAGACCCCGGCCATGGATTTTATGTCGTGATCAGCGGCCGGGTCAAGGTGTATAAGCTTTCCCTGGACGGGAGGGAACAGATTCTGCATGTTTTTGGCCCGGGAGAGCCCATTGGTGAGGTTCCGGTCTTTGCCGGAGATACCTTTCCGGCTCATGCCCTGGCTCTGGAATTTTCCCGGCTGCTTTTCTTTCCCCGCAAACGTTTGAGAACCCTGTTTGAGCAGGATCCTTCCCTGGCCTTGAACATGCTGGCTGTATTGGCCGGGCGGTTGCGAGAATTCACCCGCCTGGTGGAGGATCTTTCCCTGAAGGAGCTGCCCAGTCGTCTGGCCTCCTATCTGGTCCAGCTGCAAGACGCCCAGGGGGGCAAGGAACAGGTCAACCTGGAGGTGAGCAAGGGGACTCTGGCCAAGGTCCTGGGAGCCTCCCAGGAGACCCTGTCCCGGGTTTTAAAAAGGATGAGCGAGGCGGGTATTATAGAAGTGGACAAGCGGCAAATAACTATTTTGCGGGACGGAGATCTGGAAGATTTGGCTGAGGGGTACATGTCGTTGACCTGATTAGCGGTTTTACGTACATGAGGGGAGAATGGAATAGGCTTTCCGTGAAGGTCATGGTAGATAAGAAGAACGTCATCAATATACTTACATGACCTGGCTGGCAATCTTCCTTTTGAGGAAGATTATTTACGCCAGGACGCTATTGCCATAAACTTACAACGGGCCTGTGAACAATGTATTGACCTGGCCAATTACATGATTAAAGTGAAGAAGTTGGGCTTGCCCCGGCAAAGTTGGGACAGCTTTCGACTGTTGGCGAGAAATCATATGAGGCGATCTTGTTGAGTTTACTGACTACATCCTTAAGGAGGCGTCATGAGCAAGAAAGTTGTGCTGGATCAGGAAGAGTGTATCGGATGTGAGAGCTGCGTGGAAATTTGCCCTGAGGTATTCGCCTTTGATGCGGATACGGAAAAGGCCTACGTGATCAAGGCCGAAGGCGGTCCGGAAGACGACATCCAGGAAGCCATGGATTCCTGCCCGGTGGAGTGCATTTATTGGGAAGACTAGATGATGTGAGCTGGAAATAATGGCCCCCTGGACTTTTGCGGGCTGGGGAGGCTCGGCGAAAGGGGCAGGGGGCCAAAATAGAGAAATCAGGATTGATTATTGGGGATTATGCCTGCCTGGGCATAAGTGGCCACTTCTTCTAAGCGGTCCAGGGTTTGGAAAAAACGTTTCCACTTGGCCACAAATGATATGAATAAGCTCATTCAGCTCTCTCCTTTGTTTTCTTATGTTTTTAGTCCCGCTGAGTACTCATCCTGTCTAGCAAGAGGCATGCCAGAAATGCTGATTAGATCACATCTTATATATATCAAGAAGATAAGAATTATTGAGGAGATGGGTCTGTTGCAGAGCGCAACAACACAAGGAAGTACTGATTGAGAAGCAGTGATCCTGAGGAGCTTGTGCCAGGTATTACTTTTCGCAACAAGTTTCAATGTGAAACAGGTTGGGGATGATCCAAGCCCAGGCGTTTGATCTTCCGCCACAAGGAGACCCGGTCGATTCCCAAGATTCTGGCTGCCTGTGATTTGTTGTGTCCGGTATGCTCCAATACCCTTTTGATGTGTTCCCGTTCCAGCTCGGCTAAAGTGGAGAAACGTCCGGCTGAGGCTTTGTGGATCGGATGTATGTCATGTCCCTGCAATCTCTGAGGCAGGTGTTCGGGCATGATCACCGGTCCGTCGGCCAGAACCACCGCCCGTTCCAGGATGTTTTCCAGCTCCCGCACGTTTCCGGGAAAGTGATACGCGTTGATCCTCTGCATGGCCGGGGGCGAAATGCTGCTGACGTTCTTGCCGAACTGCTGAGAGTATTTGTCCACAAAGTAGCGGCAGAAAAGGGGAAGGTCGTCCAGGCGCTCCCGCAGAGGAGGCAGGCGCAAGGTGAAGACATTGAGACGGTAATAGAGGTCTTCCCGAAAGGTCCCTTTTTGGATCTCCTGTTTCAAGGGCCGGTTGGTGGCTGCCAGCATGCGCACATTGACGGGAATTTCTTTTGTGCCTCCCACCCGGATTACGGTTTTTTCCTGCAAGACCCTCAGAAGCTGGACCTGCATCAGAGCCGGCATGTCTCCGATCTCGTCCAAAAGGAGAGTCCCTCCGTTGAGGGCTTCAAATACTCCTTTCTTGGCCTGTTGAGCGCCGGTGAAGGCCTCTTTCTCGTGGCCGAACAGCTCGTTGCTCAACAGCTCGGCGTTCAAGGTGCCGCAGTTGACGGCCAGGAATCTACGTTCGGCCCGCAGGCTCATGCGATGAATGATCCGGGCCACCATCTCCTTGCCAGTTCCGGTTTCCCCGCGGATGAGCACAGTGCAGTCCAGGGGGGCCACCCGGGTGATCTCTTTTTTGAGCTGTTGGATTTTGGGACTTTTGCCGATCAGGTTGTTCAGGTAGCGCTTGTCAGAGACAAGGTTCCTGAGCTCCATAAGCTCCAGGCGCATTATCCGTTTGTCCAGGGCGTTTTTGACCAAAAACAGGACTTCATCAAGATTGAAGGGCTTAGGCAGATAGTGAAAGGCCCCTTCCTTGATGGCCTCCACTGCGATCTCCACCGAGGCTGCAGCGGCGATGATGATCACTTCTGTAGCTGGATGCAGCTCCCTGGTCCGGCGCAAAAGGGTGAATTCGTCGATGGATTCATGCTCCAGATCGATGATGACCACATCGAACTCTTGTTCTTCTACAGCCGCCAGCCCCTGGTCTTTGCTCAGACAACAGCTCACCCCATATCCCTCGTCTTGCAGACGTCTCTGGATCTCCTGCATAGAAGCCGGGGCGTCGGCAATGATCAAGATGTCAATTCCGTGCATGGTGAGCTCATGTGGTAAAAGGGAAACATATCGGCCCCCACTCCCTTACTGCAGGTTGAGTAAGAGGCTTTCAATGCCTGGATTCATGGGGATAGGCGGCAGATGTCCACCAGATCGTAATAAATAAGGGACAGAATCACCGTCCAGCCCACAAAATGGAACAAAACGTTGCCCAGGGAATCCAGACTGGGTTGGATGGTCTTTAAGGTGGCGCTGATCAAAAAGACAGTACTGATAAGAATAAGAACGGCCACCACATGAGTAAACACGGACATGAACGCGTTCTTTTGTTCCCTGTAAGTGGTGGTCGTCCAGATCTGGATCAGGGTAGCCCAGATGATGGGAATGGCCACAAAATAGAGCAGGAGGTTGTCTTCGTCCGGGAAGGTGTAGCCGACCCTGAACTCAAAATACCAGACTCCCAGAATGAAAATGGCCAGGTCCCGAAAGGCGACGAACAAGGCCAAGCCCTTCAAAATGTTACGGGATGTTTGCAACGAAGACATGATAGATCAATTCTGGCTTGAGCCACTGGGGCTTTGAAAGCAGGTTCGCAATGTATTCACGCGGCTCCTGTTTTTCCCCAGATCGTAAAAACCGATCCTGGAGGCGGAACGGACCTGGATATGTTCTCTATCCGGGCGGAGGTACAGCTCCATATCGTCCACAAATCCAAAAATTGGCGATTGGAATGTGGCCCACAGGTATCCGTCCTCCACCTTCTGGATTGTACCCCCAATGCTTTGCACACAATCCTGGGCCTGCTCCCAGGCCTGCTGGGCGGAGTTGTTGAATCGTAACGGTTCCACCCAAGAGGGATGGTCCTCATTTTGCTGGCTGGAGACGCACACCGGTCGGTCCGGGCAGTTCATGAGCTGCCCTTCAATGAGGCCGATGGGAGATTGATGTCTGGATACGTAGCCCAAAAGCAAAAGGAGGAGGCAGATCAATAAGCCCAGAAATATGCCGTAGTGAATGAGGGTGCGTACCATGAATACAGCCTTTCCTTAGAGTTCTTGTGAAAATATTTCATTATATTGGCCCAGCTTTCTCTCCAAATGAATGTCGGACCGGGCAATGAGAACGGATTGCTCGTCAGCTCTGCTCCGGCAAATCACGTATGAAACTAGTTCATAAACCCTTGAGATTGCCAGAGAACTTTTGACTGACTAGTTACGAATAACGAATAACGAGCCCGCCAGCGGCGGCCCTGAGACCCGAAATCACTCCTTGCGGGCTTCCACCAGGCAGTCCATCCGCTCAAATGAATCCTGTCCGCTCCGCAGGTCACGGATTTGCGAGAACCCGGACTGTTTGAGGTCTTCGCAGATCTCGCTCAGAGTGTACGTGTCCCCGCCCCTGGTGTTGACCAGCATGTTCAGGGCGAACATGGCCCCGGCCGCGGGCTTGGTTCGGGTCTCATCCATGATGTGGTCCCGGATCAATACTCGTCCTCCAGGTTCTAAGGCCTTGAATATTTTAGTCAACAATTCCCGGTTTTCTTCCCGGCTGTTTTGGTGGATAATGGCGGAAAGCAGGGCCAGATCGCAGCCGGTGGGGAGCTCTTCCTCATAAAAATCTCCGGGCACAAAGGTGACCCGGTCCTCCAGCCCATACGATCTGACAAACTTCCGGCTGAAGGGAATAACCCGGTCCAGATCGAAGATTACCGCCCGCAATCCGGGATTGGCCCGCAGGAATGCTATTGTGTATATGCCGGATCCTCCGCCGATGTCCAGAAGACAATGAGCGAAAGAGGCGTCGTATTCAGCGGCTATATCTTGGGAGAGTTCCTGGCCCACAACATGCATTGCCCCTATGAAGGCCTCCTGTTCGTCGGAGTCCAGATCGGTGACATGTTGATGATGGGGATTTTCTCCCCTGCGCACGGTCTCGGTCAGATGGTGCCAGTTGTCCCGGACATGGGCCAGGTGTCTGGCCATGGGCAAAACGGAATGCTCGTGATCGGCGGACAGGAGCCGGCCTGTGTCCGTGGGCCGGTAGAGCCCGGAAGGGTCTTTGGCCAGATAATCCAGGGTAACCAGGGTGTCCAGGACCCGGGTCAGGCCCCGCTGGTCCAGGTTCAACTCTCCGGCCAACTGACTGCTGGAGGCCGGATTGCGGTCCAAAACGGTGAACAAATCCAATTCGCAGGCTGAGAGCAGGGTCCGGCTGGCCATGAACTGACGGATTTGGGCCAGAATCTCTTGTCCGTGGGGCATATAAACTCCTGAAATTTCAAATTGCAAGTAAAGGCCTGGCTTACGGTGACCACAGATTTTGAAAGACAGACCGAATGAACCAGGAACAATAGGCGTCAACGAGCTGATGATTGGCCGCGTCATCAGGCGGGCACTCCAATTGAGCCAGGGGAATGGTGAAGTGCTTGTGATCTGAGGTCCGTTTGACCTGGACGCAGATCCCGTTGCTTTCGTCTATTTCCTCCAGGCAATCCACCAAGAGGACAGCCTCGAAATGGGCCCCTTCTTCACTGGTCAGGAAAAGGAAACAGGGATCTTCCAGATTGGAACGCAGATGGTCTCGAAAGATTTCAAGACCTTGGGATGTGACCTCTGGAATCTCCCGGGAGCCGAAGATCTCTTGCACCTGTGTTTTCCAGGACGGATGGGACATAATGCCTCCAACACTGTTGAAGAATAATCGAGTGACCTTATGTTGAAAAGTTTCCGCAAGCTCGTCAAGCAGTTTCAGTCCTTGCCGGAAAGAGGGTTCCGGAATGGCCGGACCAAGGAGCAGACCCTGGAGTATCTCGTCTCCCTGCAGAAGGAGTCGGGGAAGGTACAGGAAACCCGCCGTCATCTATACGCCCATGATCCGGATATCCGCAAGGCTGCAGTTTCGACCCTGCAAAATTTGGCATGGGAGCCTGAGAGTGCATCCGACAGACAGTTGTGGACCATGTCCAAGGGGGACCGCCGGGCGGATATGGGTGATGTGCCCGCAGACAGGTTTTTAACGGCTTGGGAATCCGAGACATCTCTGGCCCCCGGCGCGTATTGGACCCCGGCTGTTTTGGCCGGGCTCGTAGAGTTGGGAAAGCGGGCTCAGCCGGAGTTGTACACCGTGGCCCTAGACTTGGACCGCAGTATAAATACCAGAACCGTAGCCCTCTGGGCCATCGGACTGATCGGGGAAGACGACGGCCAGAGCCTGAAGGACGTGTACACCAAGCAGGTCAATCAACAGATTCAGCGCTCCACAATTCAGGCCCTGCGGTTTTGCGGGCCGAAAATGGAGTCTGTGTTGTGGTCCATTTTAAAGCAGGAAAAAGATGAGGATTTGTGCTTGGAATCGGCCCTGGCTCTGGCCCGGATGGGCAAGATGGCCGTTTCCGGCCTGGGAGGACTTCTGGAAGGTGACAACCGGACAGTGCGGGAATATGCGGGACTGGCCCTTATGGCCTCTGCCGAACCCCAAGGGTTATCTTTGTTGTCCGCTGTGAAATCAAGCAATCGGGATGGACGGCTGAAGGCGCTCATTACTGAGTGGTTGGTCGCTTTGCAGGGTGATGGATCCACCTGGGAGGAACTATCCAGCCCCGAATCCGCTTCCGGCTTGTGCTCTTCGCAGCGGATCCGACAAGGACTGGCCAGAGTGGATAATGAGCTTTTGGTTCTGGTGATGGTTTCCCAGCTTGCTCATGTACCTGGAGAGGGGGCGTTGCCGGTACTGCAGGACATGATCCAGACCACGGACCGGGAAGAGCTGCTCTTTGAGGCCTGTCAGGCCATGGGAGCTCTGCAAGGGGATACGGAGCTGCGGTCTTTTCTGGGCCAGGGAAATCCCCTGATCAGGACCTATGCCTGTTTGGCATTGCTTGCTACCGGTTTTCCGGTTATGCAGGCTCTGGCCGAGACGTAGTCAGAGGTCAGCTTTGCCTTTGGCAAATCTGACATATTTTTTGGGCCAAAGCGCCCAAAAAAAGTGAATTTGCCGGGTTGATCAATTATGAAACGTACGGATCAGCATGTAGTAGGGGCGAATAATCATTTGCCCTCTTTTTTTTGTTCCCAGGGTTTATCCAGTGAAATCTCTTCCATACTTTTAACCTTTTACCTTTAACTTTTAACTAACAACAAGAAAGGTAGGATAAGAACAGGTAATGATGCACACAAAAAACTTACGCAATATAGCCATTATAGCCCACGTGGATCACGGCAAGACCACCCTGGTGGACGCCATGTTCCGCCAGAGCGGATTGTTCCGGGAAGGACAGGAAGTGGCCGAACGCTTAATGGACAATATGGATCTGGAACAGGAACGGGGAATCACCATCGCTGCCAAAAACTGTTCCGTGATGTGGGAGGGAGTAAAGATCAATATTATCGACACTCCGGGCCACGCCGATTTCGGCGGGGAAGTGGAAAGGGCCCTGTCCATGGCCGACGGGGCCCTGCTTCTCGTGGACGCCTCGGAAGGCCCCCTGCCCCAGACCCGTTTCGTCCTGGAAAAGACTTTGGCCGCGGGCCTGAAGGTCATTGTCCTGGTCAATAAAATCGACCGCCAGGATGCCAGGTCGGAAGAGGTTTTGGACGAGGTCTACGATCTGTTCATCGATCTGGGAGCCAATGACGAGCAGATTGATTTCCCCTATCTGTATGCCATTGGCCGGGACGGAGTGGCTGGAACAAGTATCCGGGAAATGGCCCGGGATCTGCGTCCCCTGTTTGAAACCATTTTAAACCGCATGCCGGCCCCGGATGGAGATGCCCGGGCCCGATTCCAGATGCTGGTCTCGGACCTCGGCTATTCCGACTATCTGGGTCGGTTGGCCATTGGCAAGGTGGTCAGCGGTGAGGCGCGGACCAACGACAATCTGGTTTGCCTGGGCTCAGGCGGCCGGGTCCGACCCTTGCGGGTTACCCGCTTGCAGACCTTTGAGGGCATGAGCTTGCAACCGGCTGAACATATCCTGGCTGGGGATATCTGCGTTCTATCCGGAATCGAGGATATCCATATAGGGGACACCGTCTGCCATCAGGAATCGCCGCAAGCCCTGCCCCGGATCAGGGTAGACGAGCCCACAGTGGGCATGCGCTTTACAATCAATTCCTCTCCTTTGGCCGGACGCGAAGGCAGCCTGGTTCAATCCGGGAAAATCAAGGAACGCCTGTTCAAGGAGACCCTGAAAAATGTCTCTTTGCAGGTGGAAGAAATGGAAAACAAGGAAACTTTTCTGGTCAAGGGCCGGGGAGAATTCCAGATGGCCATCCTCATAGAGACCATGCGCCGGGAAGGATTCGAGCTGACCGTCGGACGGCCGGAGGTCCTGTATAAAGAGGAAAACGGGCAAGTCCTGGAGCCCATGGAGCAGGTCATTATTGATTGTGACCAGGAATTTACCGGGGTGATCACTGAAAAGCTGGCCGGGCGCAAAGGAAAGATGACTTCCATGAGCTCCCGGGGGAACGACAGGGTGCGCATGGAGTTCAGTCTGCCCTCCCGGGGCCTGATCGGCTACCGGGACGAGTTTTTGACCGATACCCGGGGGACGGGACTCTTAAACACCTATTTCGCCGGATATGAGCCTTTCAGGGGCCGATTCGCCAGTCGGAGCACCGGATCCATCGTCTCTGACCGGGCCGGGGCGGCCGTGGCCTATGCCCTGTTCAATCTGGAGCCCAGGGGGGAAATATTCATCAATCCCGGGGATGCAGTCTATGAAGGGATGATTTTTGGGGAGCACAACCGGGCCCAGGATTTAAACGCCAATCCGTGCAAGGAAAAGAAGCTGACCAATGTCCGGGCCGCCGGCCGGGACGAGAACGTGGTCCTTACTCCGGTTCGGCCCATGACCCTGGAGCGGGCCATTCACTTTATCCGGGAGGACGAGATGGTGGAGGTCACGCCCAAGAATATCCGATTGCGAAAAAGTGTTCTCTCGGCCCAGAAGCGGCAATCCATGCGTTATTAAGTGATGCTTACTTAGTCCAACGTGTCACACAAAGGCTTATTCTATGAATATGCTCAACCTGCTGGCCAACCTTCGCCTGCAGGATATTTTGGATATCCTCGTTCTGACGGTGCTGACTTATCAGCTTTATCTGTGGTTCAAAGGGACAAAGGCCCTCAAGGCTCTGGTCGGGCTGATCCTGCTTGGCATTGTCTACACTGCGGCTCAGAGTTGGGGATTATTTTTGACCACCTGGGTCTTCCATATCTTTTGGCAGGTTTTGGTCATCTTGCTCATTGTTCTATTCCAGGCCGAGATAAGGCAGGTCCTGGAACGGGTCAACTTTCTGTCCGCCTTGGGTCTGCGGCGCATCGCCTCCCCCTACAACCTGGGTCACTGAATTTGCTCAGGCCGTGTTTTCCCTGGCCAGGGAGGGAACAGGCGCTTTGGTGGCGATAGAAAATCAGGACCTGGTCGATCAGTTCATTACCGGTGGTCAGGCCATAGAGGCAAACCCCACGTCTGATGTCCTGTCCATGATCTTTTCCAAGACCTCCCCCATGCATGACGGAGCTGTGGTTATTCGCAACGGCAGGGTCGCTTTGGCTTCCGGGTTTTTACCCTTGAGTCCGGATGAAAGCCTGCCAAACAGATACGGGACCCGTCATCGAGCAGCCCTTGGACTTTCATCCAGGAGTGATGCCTGGGTGGTGGTTGTGTCCGAGGAGAGGGGGGAGGTCTCGCTCTGTTTTGAGGGCCAGCTGGCCAGGATGGAGAGCGAGCAGGACCTGATCGATCTGCTGCATAAAGGCATGACTCCCGCGACTGAGGGGGGAAGCACCTGGGGACAGCGCATCCTGGCCCTGGTTCACACCAATTGGCGCATGAAGCTGGGAACCTTGGCCCTGGTCAGCCTTTGCTGGCTCCTGCTGGCCGGGCAGCAGAATTATGTGCACACCTTTACCGCCCCGGTCGAAGTCGTCGATCTTCCCAAGGGGCTCAAAGTCGTTGAGCCGGTGGAGCCGACGGCCCAGGTCACGGTCAGTGGGTTCCGCAAGGACGCCACAACTCTGAGCGGCAAAAACGTTGTCCTGGAAGTCAGTCTCAGCGGGGAGGAAATCGGGCAGACCACAGTGCCACTCACACCGAGCAATTTGCTCATGCCCCATTCCCGGGTGGACATCCGGAGCATCTCTCCGACGGAAATGACATTTATGTTGAAGAAGATGGCTGTGGAGGAGCTGAGCCTACACATAAGAGGTATTTGGAGAGCAGGACTCATTCATCAGGTCCCGGGGGTCGGCCTTCGTCAATGATCATACTCCGGTCCATGATCAACAGGAGAAGGAACTGATCAAGGCCGGGAGTGAGGTGGCCAGCCTGATTGAGGGCAAGAACCGATTGCCCGCCCTGATCCACGAGGCCGAAAACGACGAACCGATGTTTATTCCCCGGCGGGGAAAACCAGTCGCGGTGCTGCTGTCCTTGGAGATCTCTACGCGGCTGACGCAAAAACGTTTTCGTTTATTTACTCAGGCGTATGATCATTTCCAGAAATTTGGTGGTATTGCAGTCGAAAATTGGATAGCGGGCTGAGACCTCTTCCCCTTGTGGCATGGGTTATAATCTGATTCCCTCTATGTTCATCAATGAGATTTCGTTAACATAAAGGCCCCCAACCCTCCCGACTTTTGCAGATTGATCCCCAATTCCCTTCCGCTCTGATGTGAAATATTCAAATGTATCAGCACAACATATTGACTTTATATAATAGCGCTGATAACCTCTGCCCAATTTCTTGACAGCCGGTAATGACCTCATTTTTTGCTTATCAGAAGTCAAGAGGACTCTTTGCTTCTTTGTGGGTTTGGCTCTTCATGGTGTGGGTATAGATCATAGTGGTTCGGACATCGCTGTGGCCCAAAAGCTTCTGAATGGTTCGGATGCCGTAGTTGGCCTGGAGGAGGTGACTGGCAAAGCTGTGGCGGAAGGTGTGGGAGGTAACTCTTTGTTTTGGCTGACCTCTGATGTCTGATCTCTAGCGTGTGCAAAAGGACTTTTTGCTACGCATCTGGCTATATGACCTCAGCTTATAGACCCATGTGGTATACGTCTTCAGCGTTTTATCCGAGTAATGCCTGACTTTGATGGCTTCATGCCTGACTTTGATGGCTTCATGCCTGACTTTGATGGCTTCGGTTAAGGGGAAGAATTGGGGACAGGAGAAAAATGTAGACAAACCAGCTTTACCCATGTATCTTGTTTGCATCTGAACCAACTCAATGAATCTTGGAGGCTTCCAATGGCCCGCATGCCCAGATTTGTGATCCCCCACCAGCAGACCACATACCATGTCATCAGCCGGACCGCCCTGGATGGATATCCCCTGGGAGAACAGGAAAAGAGCACATTACTTTCGATTATCCAACAGCTCTCTGCTGTTTACTTCTGTGAGGTCATGGGATTTTGCCTCATGGGCAATCACTTCCACCTCCTGGTTGCCATGCGGCCGGAGGACGAGGTTTCAGATGAGGAGGTACGTAAGAGCTTTCAGCGCAGATACGGGGACGAGTATACTCTCATGACCGGTCAGATTCCCTTTTATCGCCAGAAGTGGACGTCCCTATCCGAGTACGTCAAGGAGATCAAGCAGGGCTTTACCCGGGCCTACAACAAAAAGCGAGGCCGGAAGGGGACCTTCTGGGCCGAGCGGTTCAAAAGCGTGATCGTGGAGAAAGGCGAGACCCTTATCAACTGCCTGGCCTACATCGATCTCAATCCGATCCGGGCCGGGCTGGTGGACAGGCCTGAGGAGTACCGTTGGTCATCCTTGGGGTATCGGTTCCGGTCCAGTCGCAAGGATGAGTTTCTGTCCTGGAACCTGGGCCTGAAGGAATACAATGTGAAGAGCCCCAAGGAGCGATTACGCCAGTACCGGGAGTTCGTCTACGCCCGGAGCGGTGTGGACCTGGGAAAGGGCAGGATCCTGGATGCTGTTCCCCTCCCAGAATCGGTGGAGCGCTTCATTCAACGCACCCGGTTCTTCACCGATGCCGGGATCATCGGCTCAAAGGAGTTCGTCCGCCAGGGATTCGAGCTCTTTCGGGGTATCATAAGGCCCAAGCGGGAACGAAAGCCGCATAGGATCCAGGGCTTGGATCAGATCTACTCTCTGAAGCGTCTGACCTGAGCCCAGGCCTCTCCTATCTTTCCACTCCAGCACCACCCACACCTATAGCTGGCTTTGGACCCTTGCGTCTGACACCTTCCTGTGCACACCGTGTGGCACACTTTTGGGGCCTGATTGTATACCCAACCGGCCACACCAACTGAAGGGATGCAGGAATCTAGAGCG
This sequence comes from uncultured Desulfohalobiaceae bacterium, assembly GCA_964619345.1. Taxonomy (GTDB): domain Bacteria; phylum Desulfobacterota; class Desulfovibrionia; order Desulfovibrionales; family Desulfothermaceae; genus Desulfovermiculus. The sequence continues at coordinate 2,593 of CAZUER010000051.1, read as the reverse complement.
TGGTCTACGAGGTATCGCTGCTGTGTATGCCGTGATTTACATAATCTGTCTGTCCCTCCTATTTCTCTCTATACCCGGGGCACGGGACTCTTAAACACGTATTTCGCCGGATATGAGCCTTTCAGGGGCCGATTTGCCAGTCGGAGCACCGGATCCATCGTCTCCGACCGGACCGGGGCGGCCGTGGCCTATGCCCTGTTCAATCTGGAGCCCAGGGGGGGAGATATTTATCAATCCCGGGGATGCAGTCTATGAGGGAATGATTTTTGGGGAGCACAACCGGGCCCAGGATTTAAACGCCAATCCGTGCAAGGAAAAGAAGCTGACCAATGTCCGGGCCGCCGGCCGGGACGAGAACGTGGTCCTTACTCCGGTTCGGCCCATGACCCTGGAGCGGGCCATTCACTTTATCCGGGAGGACGAGATGGTGGAGGTCACGCCTAAGAACATCAGGTTGCGAAAAAGTGTTCTCTCGGCCCAGAAGCGGCAGTCCTTGCGTTAAAAACCGGGATTTTTGGCTATTGCTCACTTCGCTGACCCCAATCTGCAGGGGGATGACCGTCCCATCGGATCTAAGGCCGGGCACTTCACGTTCCCCGATTCCGATTATCCGGCCCTGTCCACTGTGGAGGTAGTTGTCGATGAAGCTTTGGTGGTTGTTTCGGTATGGCTCCGGCATGAGTACGGTCACCGGTTGAGCCTGAAGCTCTTCCCGAGAGTAGCCGAAGATTGTGCCCATTGCTTTATTGGCGGCCAGAATATTTCCCTGGGGGTCGATAACCACAATGCCGTCCACGGCGGTTTCCAATATGGTCTGCAGGGTGCTTTCCGGATGAGCAGAGCAAAAAAGACTTGGAGAAGGCATAAGGTAGTCCTGAAAGGTGGTATTTTTAGTTACGAGTATTTGTCCTTGAACATGGTTCTCCGTGTATGGAGAGTGTCAGCTTTTTGTCAGGGTGACAAGCATGAAGAGCCCGGTCTTTATTTATTGACTCCTGAGAACCACCGGTTGTACAGGCCACATTTAGTTGACTTTTGCAGCAAGTTAAGGCAGAGAGTTAATAAATATGTTATGATACGGATTAAGAGAGTGCAGATGAGGTGATGTCATGGATCATGATCAGAACTTAAAGAATCTGATTATTGACTTTCCACAAGACGCTTTAGAGATGTTTGCCGCAACGGAGGCGGAAGGCCCAGTTGTCAGAAACCAATAAATCCTGTTTTCGATAAAGGAAGAACTGATATGCTGTTGCCTGAAGATGATGCACAACTATTTTTCAATGTATTTTCAGCCTTGCTGGTGTATGTAAATGCCCAAAAATCAATCCTGGAAGAAGATATCTCCACCCCGGAAGAGTTCATGCAGCTGCCCACCGAGCAAAGAGTTCAGGTCAGAGATGAGCTCTATGAAAACATTCAAATCATTGAATCATTTGTTCATGAAAATCCCTTTCATTTTTCATCGGACCAGCTGGAGATTGTCAGGTCCTGGAAACATTACCTGAAAGGAGAGTTCTATCTTTTTCGGCACCTGAAAAAATACACCATTTTTCTGACAACCTCGTCTCCGGCAGTAGCTTACGGGGTTCTTTCCCTGACAGAGAGCCTTAAAGACATGTTCCCATACGTTCCTGTGCTTGTGCAGGGTGTGTTGCTGCCTTTTAAGAATCAGATTGTGTATGACGGATACTTGGGCGCGTACAGCATCAGCTTTGGGGGCGGAGTCCGCAGGATGCTCAATAACTCGTATAATGAAGCCAAAGCAGCATTCGGTATTGTTACTTCCCTGCCTTTTGACCCAAGCGCCCAGAAGCAGACAAGTGATAAGGAAAAACTCAAATTCTACTTAAAGAACCTGAGGAATCGGCAGTATTATTGGGAAGAAATTGAAGAGCTGATTGCAAAAAGCCATGACCTGGCAGTGACTTATCACCAGGAAATGGGAAAAATCAATGCCCGGACCCTGGGAAAACGGCTTCGAGATATAGGTTTTGATAACGCGTGGTTTGGAATACTTCAGGGGATGACTGTATGCAGCGGGAGAACACAAAATGATCTGGAAAAGAATATTTCTTCGGTTGTACCAAGGTCACTGCAGGATTATGTATACAGGCACCACCTGAAGTAAACCAATAAGCTTCGGCCTAAAATTAAGACAATAGCAGCTTAGAAACTGTCACAGAATAACCATAGCACAAAAGATTTTGTCCACGAATTGATACGAATTATCTGGTATGTTGAAAAGAATACCAGATCGACTCTTACATTAGAAGGAGCTGGCCTATCAGTTCCAATCAGGGATCAGCTGCCCCCAAGGACGATAACCTCCCAGGCCCACACTGTTCCAAAATACAGCTTCTTATCAGGTGCTCCAGATCAGCAATTAAAATATCTTCATTTGGAATGAGGGGTATTGAAGAGGCGGCGAAATTTCATATACGCTCATCTAACACAAGGAAAAATACTATGATTTATGTAATGGCATCCATATGTGTGAAGGCAGGACGGCGTTTTGAATTTCTTGAAATATTTAAGTCTAATGTACCGGAGGTTAGGAAAGAGAGGGGTTGTATCGAGTATTGTCCAACTG
>CAZUER010000050.1:0-25689 GCA_964619345.1 uncultured Desulfohalobiaceae bacterium | reverse complement strand
CATGGCTGAGGCCCTGGGGGTGACTGAAGCGGAGACCATCAAATCTCTGGTGGTCAAAACCAAGGAAGGGACTCTGGCTGTCGTGGTTATGCCTGGAGATGCCAAGCTGGATTGGAAGCGGACCGCCGCTGGCCTGGGTGCGAAAAAGGTCAGCTTCGCCAAACCAGAGGTGGTCGCTGAGCAGGTGGGCTGCGAGGTAGGCTGTGTGCCCCCTTTCGGTCATTTATCTCCTTTGCCGGTGATCATGGACCCGCAGCTGAAGTCCAGCTCCTATTTATACTTTAATCCGGGCATGCACGACAGGTCCTACAAGCTGCGTTCGGAAGACCTCATATCCGCCTGCGAACCGACTTTCCTGCCGGAGCCGTAATGGGCGGACCTTGGGCCTGCTAGGATACGGAGGGAGATGTATGGGTGAATTGAAGTCCAGAGACTATTCTGCGTTGGATCGGCCGGAAATCGTTTCTGCAGTTTTTCATCCCCGGCCCGATCTGGCCCTTGCTCCATCCCAGGACAGCCAGGACCTGTTCATACCGGTGGAGGAGGGGGTCGCCCTCATGGCCAGGATTCATCAGGGCCTGCCGCAGGGGGCGAACATCCTCTTTTTCCACGGCAACGGGGAGATTGTTTCAGATTACGATCAACTGGGACCGATCTACAGCCAGATGGGCATGACCTTTATCCCTGTGGACTACCGTGGCTATGGCCAATCTTCTGGATCACCCAGTATCAGCAATATGATGGGAGACAGCCATACGGTTTTTGACTTTATCAGGGCTTGGCTGCAGGAAAAGGGACATAGCGGACCTCTCATTATTATGGGGCGTTCTTTAGGCAGCGCTCCGGCTCTGGAGCTGGCCGCCAGCCGCCACAAAGAGTTTCAAGCCTTGATTCTCGAGAGCGGATTTGCCTACTCCATGCCCCTTTTGCGACTTTTGGGAATAGATGTGCAGGGCGTCGGCCTGGATGAGAATACAGGAATGGACAATCTTGATAAAATGGCCAAGGTCTCTCTGCCCTGTCTGATCATCCATGCCCAAAATGATCACATCATCCCCTTCTCCGACGCCCAAGCCCTGTATGAAACATGTCCGAGTTCAGACAAGTCCTTGCTGAAGATTCCCAATGCCAATCACAACGATATTCTCATCCGGGACCTGAATATGTACATGAATGCTATCCGTAACTTAGCGGACAAGGTATTGTAGGGCATGATAAAAATTGGATGTGAACGGGGCAGCTCAATGTCCAGCCCCCTATGCTCAACTGATCCGAAGGCAAGGCATTTCCTTTGAGTCTTGCCTTCTATCTGCTCAGAAAGAGACTCAGGAGAAATATCATTTCGACCGCCTTCTTTCCTTCTGCGCAGCTCACCTATCTCAGTGCTCAGCCTATCTCTCTCTTCCAGCCAATTTTCGTTTCTCCAATTCCAAGAACAGCCCTTGGCCAGTAAAAAACTTGAGACAGGGCTATGGCAAAGGCATTCAGCATGGCAATCGCGACCACTATGCCCATGCACCGGGCCCAAAAGCGGGCCTTGTCTTCCAACTCCTGCAGAAAAAGGTTTTTCTGATCATCGGCTATTATTAAGCTATCCCGGGCCAGAAGGCGTTCCACGGTTCGATGGAAACGTAGGTGTACAGAGCCCACGAGATACAAACCAAGCAGTAAGGCTATCAAGCCTGTAAAAAGCAGCAAGTCCCATTGGGCAAAATTGAATTTATAAGGGAATCTCAGCCACCATTTCGAGCTGAAGCGTCCAAACCTTGTGCCCTGAGGAGTAAAATCGCCCTTGTGTGTTTACAATCTCTGTTTATATTGATATATAGAGAGGTAACTCTCTAAAGTTTTTGCTATATTTTGGATAAAGCAATTCATTCCTGTAAGGAGGTTTTTGGTATGCCTATCGTGACTATCTCCAGAGGCTCATATTCCAAAGGAAGAGAAGTGGCTGAAAAGCTGGGTCAGAAAACCGGATTTAAGGTCATTTCCCGAGAAGTTCTACTCAGCACGTCAAAAGAGTACAACATACCGGAAATTAAGCTCAAAAAGGCCCTGCACGATGCGCCTTCGGTTTTGGATAGGTTCAGTTATGGAAGGGAGAAATACCTTGCCTTTATCCGGGCCAATATCTTGGAGCATATGGTTCATGACAACACCATTTATCATGGACTGGCCGGTCATGCCTTTGTCCAGGGGGTAGGCCATGAGTTGGATGTTCGCATCAGGGCTTCTATCGCAGATCGGGTTCAACGATACAAAGAATATATCAAAAAAGAGGAAAGTAAAGATATTACTGATGAAGAAGCCAGGTACTGGCTGCGAAAGGATGATGAAGAGCGACATAAATGGAGTATACACGTTACAGGAATTGATCCATGTGATCCAAGCCATTATGATATTATATATAACGCGAGCAAGTTTGCTGCTGATGATATTGTTGATAGTATTGCAAGTCTCTTGAGTCTGCCTTATTTGCAAGCTACTCCGGAATCACAGGAAAGAATTGAACAGCTTATGAAGGCCGCTCAAGTAAAGGCTGCAATTGTCAATGACCTCCCAACAGCCAATGTAACCTGTAAAGAAAATATTGCCTATGTGAATGTTACAGCAGATTTATCAGAAGAAGATAAAATAATGAAAAAAGTTGAAGGCCAAGCTATGACTGTGCAAGGAATAGAGGCAGTCAAAGTGTATGTCAGCCCGCATTCTGTGGAATGATTTAAATATTGAACAATGATCACCAACCATGTCCGGCTTTACAAGGAGATCAACCGGGTGTTGCCGGATACAGAGCGGAAATAGACCATTGCCAGCAGGCTTCTTCCGGGGCCAAAATGGATGACCTCTTTGGACAATCTGTTGTGGCAGAGGGTATACGATTTCTTCTGCCCCTCCCAAGCCTCAGAGGATGCTTTAGCCCAGGTCAGCAAGCAGGAAAAAGATATCCTCATGGCCCTGCATCAGGCTCAGGACAGCTTTTGTCGGAGACATTGAAAAGGACAAAGAGGGTTTACAACCACGCAAACAAGCTTATTGTTTCCATATGATGATCAAATCTTTCACTACCTTTCTTCTAGCAGTCCATTTACTTATTGGCGGGCACTATTTTATCCAGGAGAAGGAAGAAATGCTCTTAGCCAGTTCACGATCAGCGGTTTTGGACATGATCCCACTCATGGACCAAAAGGCTTCAGCCAAGACCGAGACAGCCACTTTTGCCCTGGGCTGATTCTGGGGACCAGACTCCCGGTTCGGGAGTATCCCAGGAGTTGTCAGAACCCGGGTAGGATATGCGGGAGGAAAGAAGCCAAACCCAACATATCATGATCTGGGTGATCATACGGAGACGTTGCAGATTGACTATGATCCGATGGTGGTATCCTACCCTGAACTTCTTCAGGTCTTCTGGGACAACCACAACCCGGAACATTCTGCATGGTCAAGGCAATACATGGCGGCTGTTTTCTATCATGACCAGGAACAAAAGGATGCGATTGAAAAAAGTCTGGCTCGTATCACTTCAGAAATACATACAAAGATTCAAACCAGGATTCTGCCCTACACAGGATTTACCAGGGCTGAAGAGTACCACCAGAAGTACATCCTGCGGAACTCAAAGGTGTTCATGAAAGAGTTCCAGGGTATGTACCCCAGTGCGAAAAGTTTTGTCGATTCCACGGCTGCGGCCCGGATCAATGGCTATCTGGCAGGTCACGGTGGATGCGAACGGCTAACAACTGAGATCGATGAACTGGGGCTGTCTCAGGAAGGGGCAAAGAGGCTTTTGAAAATTGTTTGCGGCCGTAGATAGCCACGTCAAAGGCCTGCCCTGAGGGGTGCTCGCGCCCGAAGCGAGCAGGAATGTATTCATGTGCTGTTGAGCGCAGTGTGCAGAAGGTAAGGTACTTTTCGCCTCCATTTCGTAAGCGCCGAGACAGAGGCCACTCCCTGTCTCTGCCTGTCCGCAAAAATAGTGGCGAATTTAATTGATAATGGTAACTATAGCCTGTTTTACAGGCCTGCTGGTGAGCTTATGTCTGAATATGATTACAGGATCAACCGGGAGTTTTTAAAGGATTCCCTGCGCAAACGAACTGACTTTTCCAGGACTGATCAGAATATGGGCAGGCCGATGCCTTCGATCCAGAAGCCATTTGATCCTGACGCTCCCAGGATAAGCCTTGCTGGATCTGATCAGTGGCAAGAATTTGTCAGAGACATCAGCCTGGATCAAATTATCGCCAACCGCAAAAGCAGGAGAAATTATGGGCAGGATCCTCTTCTTTTAGAGGAGCTTTCTTTTCTGTTGTGGGCCACTCAGGGACTACGCAGTCCGGAAGGTAGTGCAGCCAATTTCAGGACTGTGCCTTCTGCCGGAGCGAGGCACAGCTTTGAAACTTACGTAGTGGTCCATAATGTAGAAAAACTCGGCCCGGGACTGTATCGTTTTCTACCTCTCAACAATGAACTGTCTTTTATCAAAGATATGCCCCACGCCAAGTATAACCTGTCCAAGGCCGCCTTTGGGCAGCGATTCATAGCCACAGGAGCAGTGACCTTTATCTGGTCCTGCCTGCCGTATCGCATGGAATGGCGCTATGGACCCAATGCCTATCGGACGATTCTTATAGATATCGGCCATGTCTGCCAGAATCTCTACCTGGCCTGCGAGGCCATTGGCGGGGGGACATGTGCAGTGGCTGCCTATGATCAGGAAGCCATGGACGAGCTTCTGGGATTGGATGGCCATGAGGAATTTAGCATATACTTGGCTCCAGTAGGCAGGGCTCTGTCCCGGTAATAGTATAGGATCGCATTTGTTGTTCCAATCATGCTCTAAATTTAGTGGGATCTGTGATCCTGGTAAATTTTAAAAAACTCCGATTGAAAGTTTTTTTTTGCATTCATAAAAAAATCCAAGGAGCTTAAATGTCCCGATATGTGATTGTAGGCAATGGAGTAGCTGGAACCAGTGCTGCAGAAGAAATACGAAAGCAGGACCCCAATGGGTCCATCGACATCTTTTCAATAGAAGACAGGCCCTTTTATTATCGGATCAGACTTCCCGATGTCGTGGCAGGAGAAGTCCAGGAGGACACAATCGTAGCCAGAAATCCGAAATGGTACAAAGATCAGAACATGAATCTGCACCTTGAAACCAGGGTCTCTGCAATAGATGCTGAGAAGAAGACCCTGGCAACTGAGGACGGCCAGGAGTTTTCCTATGATCGATTGTTGTTAGCCAATGGCAGCCACTCTTTTATTCCGCCGATACAAGGTGCTGATAAGCCTGGAGTCTTTGCCCTGCGAACCATGCACGATGTCAGAGAGATCCGAGAATGGGCCCAAAACTCTGAACAAACGGTGCTCATCGGTGGTGGACTTCTGGGCCTGGAAGCGGGCAATGGACTGCGCAAACTGGGCAAGCAAGTTACTGTCGTTGAGGTCTTTCCCAGGCTTCTGCCCCGCCAGTTGGATGCAAAGGGGGCCTCCAGACTGCAATCCATGCTCGAGGATATGGGCTTTCAATTTTACCTGGGAGCCAAAACCACCAGCATCGAGGGTGAACATGCTGCAGATAAGGTCATTTTGGATGACGGCACCTCTTTGCCCACGGACCTGATTCTCGTTTCTGCAGGGGTTCGGCCCAATCTGGAGCTGGCCAGGCAACTGAACCTGGACCTGGACAAGGGTATCAAGGTGAATGAATTCCTGCAGACCAGCAGACCAGACATTTATGCGGCAGGTGATGTGACAGAATTTCATGGACGGGTTTACGGCATATGGCCTGCTGCCCAGGAGCAGGGACGTCTTGCCGGCCGAAACATGGCCGGAACCGGGCAACCTCAAGCCTATCAAGGCACAGTTATGGCCAATACCCTCAAGGTTGTGGGCATAGATTTGGCCTCGGCTGGAGAAATCGATGCCGAAGGCCGGTATGACGCCCGGGTCAAAGAAGATGACCGCTGCTATCGCAAGATTGTTCTGGACGGCGGGAGAATCGTTGGTTGCATAATGATTGGAGATACCCACGGCTTCCAGAAGGTCACCCAGCTTATGCAAGAGGGAACAGATGCTTCCGATGTGCTTGATTCGCTCTTACAGGGAGCGGCTTGATCTTTCAGGCTTGCCTTTCAATGTCCTGGGATTGAAACGTAAAAACAACCAATTGGTATTATTGGTGAGCTGGTCAGAGTTTCAAAGGTCATTCCGTTGCGAAAATGAAACTTAGGAAAGCTTTGACTCGGACACATTCATCCCCTGAGGGTTCATCCACTGCTGGAAGCGGAGAAAAGCGTCCTCAACAATAAATGAAACAGGCACGTATGAGCTGCCAAGTATCAATAATCCCTTTGCAAAGCATTTGGTTGAGCTCCGGTACTATCTCCATATCAATTTTTTCACGTCCCGCAAAAGGTGGCCTGGACGATTTCCTCCGGCCCGGGAGCTGATTGATAGCTGCTGAAGGCCTGCTGCTCCTCATACGGGTTTTGCAGCACCTGGTTCATTTGGTGGAAGAGCCTGAAGTCATCCTGGAGCCCGGCCTCGATGACCTCTTCGATCTTGTGGTTCCTGGGGATGAAGACGGGATTGACCCGGTTCATGCGTTTCTGTATGGCCTCGGCTCCCAGGCCCTGCTGGTGAATACGCTTTTGCCAGAGCTGGTAAAAATCCTGGAAAGCCTCGGTCCTTTCAAAGGAATTCACACTCGAATCCTGATCCACCAGGTGGGCAAGGGCTCGAAAGCTTAAGGTATAATCGAGATTCTCTGCTTCCAGATACCGGAGCCATTTTTGGATGAGATCCCGGTCCCCGGCTTGTTCGCCATCAAAGACGCCCAATTTTTCCAGCATCTTTGCTGAATGCCTGTGCTCGAAAAGGGCACGAAAGGCTTCCAGCTCCTGGTTCCAATCCTTGGTTCCATCTTTTGATGCATCTTGGTTCAGGAGAAGCAGGCAGCTGCCCAGCCTGGACAGGTTCCAGAGCGTGATCTGAGCCTGGTTGGAGTAAGAGTATCTTCCGAATTGGTCGATGGAGCTGAAGACCTGATCAAAACGGAACTGATCCATGAAGGCGCAGGGCCCGAAGTCGATGGATTCCCCGGCGATGGACATGTTGTCCGTTTTCATTACCCCGTGAATGAAGCCCAGGGCCATCCAGCCGGTCACCAGCTCCACTTGGGCCTCTCCCACTTTGCGGAAAAAGTGTAGATAAGCTTTGGAATCGTTTTGAATTTCGGGGTAATGCCTGTGAATGGAGTAGTCGGTCAACCGCCTGAGATTGTCCAGGTCCTGTTTGGAGGCAAAGTACTCAAAGGTGCCGACCCGGATATGGCTTGAGGCCACCCGGGTAAGCACGGCCCCGGGGAGAGCTCTTTCCCTGTAAACCTGCTCCCCGGTTTTGACCGCGGCCAGGGACCTGGTGGTGGGCATCCCCAGATGGTGCAGGGCCTCGCTGACAATATATTCCCGTAAGACGGGCCCAAGCGGCGCCTTTCCATCGCCGCTTCGGGAAAAGGGGGTTCTGCCGGAGCCTTTGAGCTGAATATCGTGCCGGCCTCCGGATGGGTCCAACACCTCTCCCAGCAGGAGGGCCCGGCCATCCCCGAGCTTGGGCACGAAGTTGCCGAATTGATGGCCGGCATAGGCCATGGCGATGGGCTCGGAACCGGGGATCAGACTCTGGCCGCTGAAAATCTTTGCCAACTGTGTGTCTGAATAGTCCTTGTCCTGTGCCCCTAATTGTCTGGCCAAATCGGCATTCCATTTGATAAGCTCCGGTTTGGGGATCTGAGCCGGAGCCACCCGGGCATAAAATGCTTCTGGAAGACGCGCGTAGGTATTGTCAAATTGAAACATGCTCATTCTCACTTATTATATGTTCATCCATCCCCTTTCAATTAATCATTGCTGGTTCCCCTCGCAACCCGATCGCAAGGAAAGAGAGGCTGGCTTATGAAAAGCAGGAGGACATTCACGTGAAGTAGATCAACAGAGAAAGCGGAAGACTCTCTCTTGTCATTCTGGGGCTGTTAGCTTGCGGGCATATTGTTTTGGATTTGTCTATGATTCGCGTTTTTTGGGAGGATATTGACAACGTATATCCAGGGTGATCCAGACCAGAGCTCCCCAAAAGTTCACTGTTTTTTTCCCTTGGGAATTGATGATGAAGAGAGTATCATGTTTTATATTTATATAGTTAAAGTCCGGAATGCATGCAACCTTTCGTCTCAGAGGGCAGATAATTTTTGAGTGCTTGCCCCTGCACCTGTCAGTGTAGAAAATCCATTACCGCTCCCTTCGAGCGTGATTCCCGCCTGGGCCGCTCCTGCTCAAGGGGGGGTAAAGAGGAGGTACAGCCATGGGTGAATATAAATGCGCTCCCCTGAGTTCGGAAGAGCGTTCAAAGATTGCCTCTGGGAAATGGGGACCGCCGGCCGTGGTCCAGGAGTTACACGATCTGGCCAAGCATTTCAGCAATCGGTTGGGCATGAACCGACGGGAGTTTCTGAAAACTCAAATGGGCCTGGCCGCTTCTTTTCTGGCCTTGAACTCTGTGTTCGGCCACTATTTTACCGTAAATCCAATAGAGGCTGCAGAATCAGCAGCAGCCGACGAACAACTGGCCCGCTTTGCGCATCAGTTTATTTTCGATGTCCAAGTGCACTACGTCCATGAAAATTATCCCTCGCCCGAAGGCCTGCTCTCCCTGCGCCGGGCGGCCGACCGGTGGAATCCTGATCATGAGGTACAGAAGCACACCCTCCAGGACATACAGTTTGAAAGCTTCTATAAGCAGATTTTTGAGCACAGCCAGACCTCGCTGGCTGTGCTCAGCAATGCACCCAATGATGATAAGAAGGCCTGGTTTCTGAGCAACGAACAGGCCTTAAGCACCAGAGACCGGGTCAATGCCAGGACTGGCAAGCGTTCGCTCTTGGCCCATGCCCTGATCACTCCCGGTCAGCCTGGATGGGAGGAGGAGCTGGATAAGGCCCTGGAGCTCAACCCGGATGCAGTCAAGGGCTATACCCTGGGTGATCCCGGAGGGACATCTCAGTATCCTTGGCGGCTGGATGATGAACAGCTTGCCTATCCTGTCTATGAAAAGCTGCAGAAGGCCAGAATAACCAATGTATGCATCCATAAGGGCCTGTTGCCTACCGGATATGGGCAGTGGATGCCGCAGGACAAGGTGCGCTACGCTGCAGTGGACGATGTCGGCCGGGCCGCCAGGGATTGGCCCGATCTCAACTTCATCATATACCACTCGGCCATCGAGAAGGTTATTCCCAATGCCGCGGATGTACGTACATTCAAGAAGACCGGGCGGATCGACTGGGTCACGGACCTGGCCGAGATTCCGGAAAAGTTTGATGTAGATAATGTCTATGCCGAGCTGGGAGCGGTTTTCGCTGCTACCTGCTCCAGCGTTCCGGAGCTGTGTGCCGGCATCCTGGGGACACTCATCAAAGGCATAGGATCGGATCACGTCTGCTGGGGTACGGATTCGGTCTGGTTCGGCTCTCCGCAGTGGCAGATCGAGGCGCTGCGGCGCTTCGAAATTCCCCAAGCCATGCGCCGAGAGTTCGGCTTCAGCCCCTTGGGGCCTGCGGATGGTCAGGTCAAGCGCCGGATTTTTGGAGAAAACTCAGCCCGTTTGTATGGGGTGGATCCAAAGGGCTATAGGCCCGAGGGTATCTCGGAGCAAGCTTGGAAGGAGGATTGACTGAGAGGAGCGAGATGTTCTTTATTATTCCGTGCATGTATCCACGAACCCTGATCTGGAGGTAAAAAATGATCAAGGCGATTTTTTGGGCTGTCCTCCTGCTGGGGATTATTGCGGGCTCTGCAAACGGGAACTCGTCTTCGGACCTGGATATGTACCGATGGAAAAACCGCCTTCTCCTGGTCTTCTCCCCTTCAGATACTGATCAAACATATTTGGAGCTGAAACAGGCCTTGGGTCAGGCCGAGGATAAGCTCCAGGACCGGGATATGGTTGTCTTTCGTCTCTTTGCCTCCGGCAGGAGCAAGGCAAATGGGGCTTGCCTGGACAAGGATGAGGTCAGCTCCCTGTACCAGCGTTTCGATGTGCCCGACCACTCTCTGACGGTCATCCTCCTGGGCAAGGACGGTGGAGAGAAGGTCAGGCAGGTGGGGCAGTTCGATCTCCAGGCCATATTGGACCGCATAGACGCCATGCCCATGCGCCAAAGAGAGATGAGGCAGCGGTCTCAGGGGGACTGATTCCGCCAGTGCAGGAGGTCAGAGAGGCGGTGGCTGAGAACACTCGACGTCTCTATGGACAGCTTCCTCCTATGAGACCAAGCTCCGCTTAGTCTGTGATTGCCGCGTAGACGGGAGTCCAGAGCAGAAAGCTTGAGTTTGCCCAGACAGAGAACAGATAAGGAAAAGAAGCAAATGAAGCTCAATGCCTTTCACTTAGAGCGTTATTTCGCCGAGCATGAGTTTACAACTCCCTACCTTCTGTGCTCCTCGGACTGCGAAAGCATGTCCCTGGGCCAGCTGCTTGCCCTTGAACAGGGAGCCTTGCAATGTTTTTCAGCTCTTGGGCTTGGATATACAGAATCTCCCGGTAATCCCGAGCTGCGGCGGTCAATCGCCGGCCTGTATGATCACATCCCTGCTCAAAATGTCCTGGTGCATTCCGGGGCTGAGGAAGCCATCTTCAACTTCATAAATGTGACCCTGGAGCCCGGTGATCATGTGGTTGTCCATGCCCCTTACTACCAGTCTCTGGGCGAGGTGGCCAGGGGAGTAGGGGCGCAGGTCAGTGAATGGCGGGGCGATCCGGAGAGGGGCTGGGAGCTGGACATCGAGGTGTTGGAAAAGGCACTGACCAAACGGACCAAGGCGGTTGTGGTCAACTTCCCGCACAACCCGACAGGATTTTTGCCAGATTCGGACTTAGTGCACCAGCTGGACAGGCTTTCGGAACGGCACGGTTTTATAATTTTTTCCGACGAGGTGTACCGCGGCCTGGAGCTCGATCCCGCGGACCGCCTGCCCGCTCTGGCCGACATCAACCAGCGGGCCGTCTCCCTCGGGGTCATGTCCAAGACCTATGGTCTGGCCGGTCTGCGCATAGGATGGATCGTTACCAGGAATGAGTGCATTTACCAGGATATGGCCGCTTTCAAAGACTACACCACCATCTGCAACAGCGCTCCCAGCGAGTTTCTGGCCCAGCTTGCCTTAACCCATGCCGGGACCATTGTTGAACGCAATCTGCAGATCATCAGGGACAATCTCCATGTGCTGGATCAATTTTTCAGGGACCATGCAGATATCTTCGACTGGAAGCGACCCAAAGCCGGTTCCATCGCTTTTCCCAGGCTGTTGCGCGGAGCAGTGGATGCCTTGTGCACGGATGTAAGGGATAAGGCCGGGATCCTTTTGCTCCCGGGGACGCTCTATGCAGATGACTCCAACTGCTTTCGCATCGGGTTCGGCCGCAGGAGCTTGCCTCAGGCTGTGCAGAGGTTCGAGGACTACTTGAGGGCGGAAGGCACGTAGTAGTTGCGGCTGCAAAAAATCTTTTACCTTCTGATGCAGTCAGAGGAGTATGCCGAAACCTTTGCAAGGCTTCAGGAGTTCTGCCGGATGAACGGGCTGGCTGTGCAGACCATCAAGTCCGCGGCCCGGGGCAAATATAAAGGCCGGTGGTCTCATGCCACCTGGTACCAGCCTCTCAGCGAGGCCGGGGCCATCACACAAGCTGTCAAATGGGTGCTGGGAATTCCGGAAGTTTTTCTGGTTACTACAGGAGATCTCACAGTCCTGCCGCATATTCTGGCCGCAGCTGCAAATTACGACGGCCAACCTTCAGATGACGCCATGCGGGCCTTGGTTCAGGAGCAGGAGATGGAGCCTTTGTTTGCGTGAGCCGCTGTAACCGGGCATGGGGAGAATTAAAAAGAGAACAGGAACCAACCTAGCTGCAAAACAAAAGGTACGGTTCTCGTGTGTCTATGAGAAGCTTAGCTGCTTACCCCAAAAATACGGTCAAGGGGCATGGGAGATGAGACTGACTGGTGCAATGCATAAGGAGGAATTATGGCCGGAATAGGCGGATATTGGAGATTGTTTCTTCGTTTGCTTGTCGGTCAGGTTTTGGGGTTCGGCATGCTGCTGGTTCCTTTGGCCGCCGGCTGCGGCCACCTTCAACCGGAGGCAGATGGAAGGGCTTTTCAGGGCCGGGTTGTGTATAAAGATTTTGAGGGCGGATTCTTCGGCATCGTCACCGACGCTGGAGAACGCCTCAACCCTGTGAATCTTCCAGCAGAGTGCAGGCAGAACGGGCTCCGGATCCAGGGAACGTATCGCCCCCTGGAAGGGACAATGACTTTTCAGATGTGGGGACAACCGGTCGAGCTCCTACAGATCACCTGCCAGGAGGGCGATGCCCCGGGTGCTGATAGGTATTAAGTTCTGCTACATCATTAAAGGGCTGCGCGGGGTCTTACTGGAAGGTGCAGATATTTCCATGACCTGGCCTCAGGTGTGGCCGCTGCTGATCATGGCTGCGGTCACTCTGCCCGCTGCCACATGGTTCTTTCGGTGCCGCTCGGAGTAGACGTATTAGCGGCTTGAACCGGGATTTTCTTTGGGAAGCTGAATCTCTATATCAATACATTATTCAATATACTTTATATCTCTTCCTTCCAATACTCCATTAAGTGATAGTGTAATGTTTAGATGCTTAAACAAAAAGAAGAATTCTTTGAAATTCATTTGAACGTCAATTTTTCTTAATACTAATGGGTCGTATTTTTTATTAATTTTTTGTGTTATATTTTCGAAATTTTCTGATTTGAAGACCAAAAAATGAACGTTGACAAAAGATGAATTTTCTTCATGATTTTCTTGAAATGAAAAATCTATCCCTGTTACAAACTCTCCATCATTTAAATATCCATTATCTCTCAGCCATTTTTCAGGCGTATGAGAATCAGATTCATCTGCTGCTGAAGACCCTTTGAAATTGTTGCTCTGTGTCTTGGCCTTAAAAAGTCTTTCCATACATATTACCTCTTTTTTCATTTTCCATTACGAGTTGATTTGTGGCTGAGTAAAGAGAAAAAGTCAAGACGGAGAAGAAAAAGCAAGGTCGTTGTATTCATCTGAATCAACCTTGATGATATTGCTGTCGCGAATATCATAAGACCATGTATACCCAATTTTTCTGTTGGTTTCAAGCTCAAGAGCTTTTACCTCTCCTGTGGTTCAGATTTTCTGGTTTTTTATGGGAGGGATGTGTGTCCTCGACTGCAAAATCTCCAGATCAACTGCTCGACCGTCTGGCCCGCGGCATTGCGAACTGCCGAAGATGCCGCCTGCATATGTCCCGCACTCACGCGGTCCCCGGGGAAGGCTCATCCCTGGCCTCGACCATGCTTATCGGCGAGGCCCCGGGCGAACAGGAGGACCGGCTCAAAAGACCGTTTATCGGGGCCACCAGGCGCTTCTTTGATGAAATCCTGGACGGCTTCCAGCTGTCACGGCAAGATCTTTTCATCACCTCCTCGGTCAAATGCCGTCCTCCCGAGAATAGGAATCCTAAGGACGACGAGCTGACGGCCTGTCGGGAAAACTGGCTGCTCAAACAGATGGCTGTCATAGACCCCAGTGTTCTGGTCCTGCTCGGGGCCGTCGCCGTTCGCTGCCTGTTCGGCAGCTGCGGCAAGCTCAAGGACATCCATGGCAGCTTCCGGGAATACGACGGCCGCACTGTTTTTATCACATACCACCCAACTGCCGGCATGCGCTTTCCCTGGGTCCGGCAGGCCATGTACCAGGACTTCGCTCGCTTAAAGAACCTGGGGTCAGGAGCTGAGGACTGAGTTGTCATGCCTCCTGTTTCAAGGAAGATCAGAGGCGCTTGTACCAAACTGGTCTCGGCTGACAAAGGCGTCTCTTGGACCGGTTGTTCTCTTCTTCACCCGGTCCCGGATTCCTGCCCCAGCACTGAAATCAGTTTGTCCGCATTGGCTAAATTTACAGTTTATTGAACATGCAGCAGATACGTTCATAATGATTATTGATCAAATTTGCTGTTGAGTGCATGATGTGAATAGGCGTGTTCACAAACCTCGGAGAAATGCATGCATGACCAGATACAAGATATTCTTTTCATCCGAAGCTATCCAAAAAACATAACCATAGCTCCATCAAATAGAGATGTCTTGAAGTCCATAATACGAAGAGAAGGTGTGACTATTGCCTATGGCAGGCATAATATAACCTTTTTGTTTCCTGGTATTGGAAAGCTTCAGAAGAGCCCATCCCAAAATGTTATAGAAAGAATAAATTCAGGCTTGATCACAGATGTCATAGATATTGGGGGCGGTGGAGCCTTAGATCCGGCCTTGAAACGAGGAGACCTTGTCTTAAGCTGTGAAGATATCCCCCATGACACCAAAATCCCGACAAAAGTAAAACGAAGACCGGATATGAAAGAAAATGTGCAAAGATTAGCTGAACAAAATAACTCAAGATATTTTGAAGGAAAAATATTAACCAGCTCTCATGTGGTAACGAGAAGAGAAGAAAGAAAGTATTTACATGATTTGACAGGATGCTTAATAGTACAAATGGAACATTGCTGGTTTGTGAGAAGACTTGAGAGATATGTAGATTCTACAGCATTCAAAAATTTATGTTTTACTCATGTTGAAATAGTATCTGATGAAGTCCCTGAGAATGATTCCTTAGCAAGTAGGATATTAGAATTATATTATATTTTTAAATATTGTCTGTTTTTTAATCAAAACTATTTGGGTAATATAAAAAGAGATTTTTTGAGTTTATGTCTCAAATAGGGAGCTTTCATTTGGGTCAAGCAGGATACCACAGCAAACTCGTTTGGCAAAGAATGAGTGATAGGACAGGCTGAATTTGGCTTTATCGTTTGGCATTCGCGGAGCTGAAATCCACAAGAAAGCTCAATGAAACAATTAACACTGCAGGGACAGATTGTGATCCCAAAGCTTTGCTTTCCGGACCGCCAGGTGCCACCTTGGCCATTCTGGGATCGCCAGACGCCTGCCTGGCTCTTTCAAGGTTTTGATCATGCCCGAACTGTTGATGTAGTGCTATTGAACTCAATCTTTTTATTGGATTGTGGGCATAGTCCTCTTTGGTTTGTATCTCTGCTCACACCCCCAGATAGCGGGACTGAAGGTCAGGCCGGGATCGCAAAGTCTCTGTAGTTCCGCTCCAGACCACCTGGCCCTTCTCCATGATATAGTGGCGCTGCGCGATGTGCAGAAGGGCCTTGAGGTTCTTGTCCACCACCAGAATAGCTAGGCCTTTGCTCTTCAGTGTGGTCAGTCCGCGCCAGATCTCCCGGCGAACCAGCGGGGCCAGGCCTTCAGTGGCCTCGTCCAGGATGAGGAGCCGGGGGTTGATCATCAAGGCCCGGCCTATGGCCAGCATCTGCTGCTCTCCGCCGGAGATTTGGCTTCCGAAGTTGTGAAGTCTCTCCTTCAGCCGGGGAAAGATCTCCAGAATGTCCTCTATGGTGTAGGGATCCTCTTTTTTGGTGTGGTTGGCGGCTGTGGCCAGCAGGTTTTCGCGGACGGTGAGGTTGGGGAAGATCTGCCTTCCTTCCGGGACCAGTCCGAGACCGAGACGGGCGATGCGGTAACTGGGCAAGTCCTCGATCCGCTGGCCGTCAAAGGAGATGGTACCCTGCCGGATCGGGGTGAGCCCCATGATGGAGCGGATGGTGGTACTTTTGCCCATGCCGTTCCGGCCCAGCAGGGTCACCACCTCGGCCTCCAGAATGTCAAGGGAGACCCCGAACAGGGCCTGGCTCTGGCCATAAAAGGTTTCAATGTCTTGGACCTTGAGCATCAATCGCTGTCTCCGAGATAGGCGTCCCGCACCCGCTCGTTTCGTCGCACCGCTCCCGGGGAACCGGTCAGGATGTTCTCCCCGTAATCCAGGACGGTGATCCAATCCGCCAGGGAAAAGACCACATCCATGTCGTGCTCCACCAGAAGAATGGTCAGGCTGCCCTTGAGCTTGCGGATCAGCTTGGAGAGCTCCACCGTTCCGCCCGGCCCCAAACCGGCCATAGGCTCATCCAGAATGAGCAGATCCGGGTTGCCGGTGAGGGCCATGCCCACCTCCAGCTGGCGCTTCTCTCCGTGCGAGAGGGAGCCGGCCGGCATGTCGGCTCTGCGGTCCACATCCACCGTGGCCAGGGCTTCGGGAAGCCGCTCCTGGACTACCCTGCTTTGAGAGCTTTTTTGCCAGAATCGGAAGTTGTGGCCCTGGTGGGCGCAGATGGAAAGGGCCATGTTCTCCGCCACGGTCAGGTTTTCAAAGATGTGGGTGATCTGAAAGGATCTGGCGATGCCCATGCGGGCCCTTTGATGAACCTTGAGGCGGGTTATGTCCTGAGATCGATAGAGAACGGCCCCTCTGTCCGGAAGGATGTCCCCGGTCAGCTGGTTGACCAGGGTGGTCTTGCCTGCCCCGTTGGGACCAATCAGGGCGTGGATATGGCCGGGCTGGACCGTGAAGCTTACATTCCGGGTAGCCTGGAGGGCGCCAAAGGATTTGCAGAGTTGGGTCACCTCCAGGATAGGTTCATTCATGATCGTTCGACTCCCCGGTGATGAGGCCGAACAGCCCCCGCTTGGCGAAAAGGACCACGAGCACCAGAAACGGACCCATATAGACCATCCAATGCGCTGTGTACATGGCCAAAAACTCCTCCAAAAGGAGAAACACCACAGCCCCCAGGACCGGTCCATAGAGCGTTCCCAAGCCGCCGAGCAGGACCATGACCATGAGCTCGCCGGACATGGTCCAGTGCATCAGCCCAGGGCTGACGTACTCCGTGTGGTTGGCCAGAAGCCCCCCGGCCAGCCCTGCTCCCGCCCCCGCAATGACGAAGCAAACCAGCTTGTATCTGTAGGCGCTGACCCCCAATGCATTGAGACGGCGCTCGTTATTGCTGGCTCCCCGGACCATGAGACCGAAGCGGGAGCCCACCAGCCTCTTGGCCATAAGCAAAAAAAGCATCAAAAGGCCGAGGCAGAAGTAGTAGAAATGGAGATCGTTGTTCAGGTCGAGCCCTGGCACGGCCGAGCGGGAGTACAAGGGCAGGCCGTCGTCGCCGCCGTATTTTTCCAGGGAAACGAAGAGGTAGTAGAGCATCTGGGCAAAGGCCAGGGTGATCATGATGAAATGCATACCTCTGGTGCGCAGGCAGAGCGCGCCAATGATCAGGGCGAACAACGCGGAAACGGCCACAGCCGCTGGCAGCACCAAAAAACCGTTTTCACTTCCCGGCAGGACAAAGGGAAAGGAAATCAAAGGCTCCATCTGAAAGGAGTGGAAATAGAAAATGCCCACCACATAGGCCCCGATGCCGACAAAGGCGGCATGGCCAAGGCTGATCATGCCGCCGTATCCCAGGAGGAGATCGAGGCTGGCAGCGGCCAGGCCGTAGATGAGAATCCTGCAGAACAGGGTGATGAAGTAGCTTTGTCCGGACATCAGGGCCAGCGGCGGCAGCAGGAGGAGCATCGCTCCGCCCAGAACGAGCACGGCTGTTTTGCGGTTTTGGTGTCTCATCAGCTGGTGGCGGGAAAGAGGCCTTTAGGTTTCCAGACCAGGATGGCGGCCATGAGGATATAGATCCCCATGGAAGCCAGGGAGGCAGCCACAGCATCGGCCGTGGCCGAGTCGAAGGCCAGGCGGAACAAGGTCGGCAAAAAAGCCCGGCCCAGGGTATCGACCAGGCCCACCAGGAGCGCCCCGGCCACGGCCCCGCGGATGGAGCCGATCCCGCCGATGACTATGACCACGAAGGTCAGGATGAGGATGCTTTCCCCCATGCCGGACTCCACGGCCAGTATGGGGCCGGCCATGGCCCCGGCCAGCCCGGCCAGCAGAGTCCCCAGCCCGAAAATAAGGGTGTAGAGGAGCTTGATGTTCACCCCGAGCGCGTTGATCATTTCACGATTGGTGGCCCCGGCCCGTATCTGCATCCCCAGCCTCGTTCTGGCGAACAAAAACCACAGGGCCAGCGCCACCAGCAGACCGACACCGATAACCGCCAGACGGTAGGCCGGATAGATCAGGCCCGGGAGGAGCTCGATGCTGCCGCTGAGCCAGGAAGGGACGTCAAGATAGAGAGGCTGACGTCCCCAGATGATCCGGGTGAGCTCGTTGAAGAACATGATCAGGCCGAAGGTGGCCAGCACCTGGTCGATGTGCTCCCGCTTGTAAAGACGACGGAAGACGGCGAACTCCACCGCCATGCCGCACAGGGCCGCAGCCGGCAGGGCGGCCGCGAGCCCCAGGAGGAAGGATCCCGTGCTGCCGGCCACAGTGGCGCAGACATAGGCCCCTATCATGTAAAATGAGCCGTGGGCCAGGTTGATGACCTGCATGATGCCGAAGACCAGGGTCAGCCCGGCCGACATGAGGAACAGGGTGATGCCCAGCTGCAGGCCGTTAAGGATCTGCTCTATGATGAGGAGCATAACGAAGGACGAGACCGCTCTTGAGTCCTGTCGAGCAAGGCTACCGGACCATGTCGCACTTGGAGGCGTAGGCATCCACGTGATCGGAAAAGACCTTCTTCACCGTCTTGTTCGTGTAGCCTTCTTCTGCTTTGACCACCTCCCGGATGTAGAGATCGTGGACCGGATGCTGGTTGATGCCGAACTTGAAGTTGCCTCGCACCGAGGCAAAGTCAGCCTGGCGCAGCTCTTTTCTGAATAGCTCCAGATCGCTCAAGTTGCCTTTGACATCCCGCAAAGCCGAGCCGATGAGTCTGGCAGTATCGTAGCCCTGGGCCGCATAGAGGGTAGGCATGCGTCCGTAAGCTTTTTGGTAGGCCTTCACAAACTCCTCGTTGGCGGGGTTGTCCAGGTCGTGGCACCATTGGGCGCCATTCTTGACCCCTTCCGCAGCCGGGCCCACGGCCTTGAGGATCCGCTCGTCAAAGGAGAAGGCCGGGCCGAAAACCGGGATCTCCTGGCCAAGCCCCGCCTGGGAGTACTGCTTGAGAAAGTTGATACCCATGCCTCCCGGCAGAAAGAAGAACACCGCCTCCGGCTGCGCGGCCCGCAGGGCCGAGATCTCAGCCGCATAGTCGGACTGGCCGAGCTTGGTGTAGACCTCGGCCTTGATCTCGCCCTGGTAGTAGCGCTTGAAGCCGGCCAGGTGGTCCTTGC
The DNA here is from genome assembly GCA_964619345.1 of uncultured Desulfohalobiaceae bacterium. Classification (GTDB taxonomy): domain Bacteria; phylum Desulfobacterota; class Desulfovibrionia; order Desulfovibrionales; family Desulfothermaceae; genus Desulfovermiculus. The sequence continues at coordinate 6,461 of CAZUER010000050.1, read as the reverse complement.
CGGCCGGATAGTTCGGGGCCAGGAGATAGACGCTGTCATAGCCGGACTCCTGGACGTACTGTCCAACCACCTCATCCAGGTTGTCGTTTTGGTAGGACACGCTGAAGTAGTTGGGATGGCACATAGTCCCGGCCAGTTTGGAGGGCGCGGCGTTGGGGCTTAAGTAGACCGTTTTCTCCCGAACCACCTTGGGCACCACGGCCATGGCCACGTTGGAGAAGACGATGCCAGTCAGGATTTTGACCTTGTCCCGCTGGATGAACCGCTCGGCAATCTGCCTTCCCTTGCCCGGCTTTCTGCCGTCATCTTCGACCAGGAGCTCCACAGGGATGCCGCCGAGCTTGCCGCCTTCACGGTCGATGGCCAGCTTGAAGCCGTCCCGTATATCCTCGCCAAGGTAGCCGGCCTTAGTGGACAGCGTGGTGATCATGCCGATCTTGACCGGTTCGGCCGCCGAGAGCTGCGCGGCGACCATCAGAAACAACAGGGTCAAAAAGATCCGTTTCATACTCCCTCCCCACCTATAGAGTAACGCACGTTTCGAAGCGATGCCAAAGTTTATAAACCTTTCTTTTTTTCACATGAATGTCAAGGCAGGCGGCTGCACCAAATACGGCAAAGGTGTTATCAGGCAAAGGTGCCAGAGGTGTTCAGTATTATCGAGACGGAATATGAGTTGACAAACACCAAAGCCCGCACAGTGGTGAATCAAGGGAATATGCCGGAGCCGATAGGGCAGTCATCGGGACGGGGAAGCCCCTGGCTTTCGGCTTCCAGGACCTTGAGGAGGCATTGGTACTGGGGAGAGTTCTCCAAAAGCTTGGGGCCGATGGCGACCAGCTTGTCCACCTGTTCTGCACTCAGCTTAAACGAGGTGGGCAGATCCAGGTAATAGCGAGGGTCTTCATCCGGCAGAAGGGCCGCAGCCTCGAAGTTGATCTCAATCACGTACGGATCGATCTGGGCGGCAAAGGGATAAGGCCTGGGTGCGTCCGGGCAGTGCTCGGCCAAAAGGTCGATGCAGGCCTGCTCGTCCTTCTGGGTCTGGACCCGTGAGTACAGTTCCTCCCTGAGGTCGGCCACGCTTTCATAGCTGTAATTGTCCATGGCCACGGTGGCCGTCTTGGCCGCCACGGTCATGAATCCGGGTGGCTTTTCCTTGATGCTCAAAGTGTCTTCGCTTTTGGTCCGGGCATTGACCACGATCACCACCAGCTGATCGATGATGCCCTGGTTGATCCGGGTGCGGATGAACCCCCGGTCGTATGCGTCCAGGACAGCCCTGGCCCCGATATTGTCGGCCAGGCCGCCGTCCATGAGATGGATGAATTGAAAGTCCTCATCCAGGTAGTGGCCAAGGTTTTGGGCTGCATTGAAGCGTTTGGTGGTCCACTCTTCAGGTTCCAGCGCCCCTTTATACCACCAGGGCGGGGTATATCCTGGCACAGGCGGATAGTTTTTCAGGCTGATGGGGTTCAGAAGAAAGGGAAAGGCTGATGAAGCGGTTACGGCCCTGGACACCGGATATGTATCCAGGCGCGAGCCCATGAGGTCAAAGTATTCCTGAGTGAATGCAAAGCGCCTTTCAGTGCCCAGGTTGGTGGCATTGAGGATGATAAAGGGCCGGCCGTTGGCCTGCAGGCGGCTGAAGCTGGCATCTTGGAATATCATCCGGTTATACAGCTCCGCGGCCATATCAATCCGGCTGAAATAGGGTGAGGCCAGCCTGAACCAGTTGACCGGATTGAACAACCTGGCAGCAAGCATACCCTGGATGTTCCGCTCCAGAAATTCAGACCTGAAATCCTGAAACAGGTTTGCCCTGAATAGCCCGTAATAAGCTGCTGTAAACGATCCTCCGGACACCGAGGAGATACAATCCACCTCATCCAGAAGGTTTCTTTCCTTCCCCTCAATCGTGATGGCCGTCTCGTGCAGGGCCTTCATGATTCCGTAAGACAAAGAAGCCGCTCTGGTCCCTCCTCCGGAGAACAGAAGGCAGACAAACAGGGAATCGGTGTTGTCCGGCCCAGGAGCAAGGGCCTCGAACCTGTAGCCTGAATCCAGGTCAAACTGCGTGCTCTGCTCATTGACCTGGTAATGGGCACACCCGGTGGCCAGGAATAGGAAAAGGACCGCGATCATAGTCTGGAAGATGGGTCTTTTCATTTCTCCACCTCCTGAAACTGGATGACCATAGGCTGAAGGGATGCAGTGTTTTTCAGGTCGATTTCAAGGGATTCTGGGGTGAAGTTTGTCGGCGGACCAAGGGTGACCTCGTACCGGCCGGCTTCAAGCTCCAGCTTGGTGTTGGTATGCCCCATGAAATGGTTGTTGAGCTTGACCCGTCGCTTCCGCGGAAACAAAACCACAAGGTATTCCCTGGTCATGATAACCCCCTTTTGCTGCCCGGTTGGTCCGAAACAGTATGCAATTCATGGAAGCGATGGGCCACAACCCTGATCAAAAAGGAAAATAACCTATAGTTATTTGGTCTCAAGATCCTCCCAGACAATCATTCAAAATATAATCAACTTTCGATGCGGATGCAAATGCCAAATGCAAAGTGTCAAGTGGTTTGAAACCTGAGGCTTCAAACCTTTAAAATTCCCTTGACAAATTCTGAGTTTTACTTTTTAGTAAAACCGTAAGACATTTTTTCTTATGATAGAAACCAACTTGACCTGTCAGGAGCCTATTTATTTACAATTGAAAAAGCCAAAACATCGTACCGAAGATGAGGGCGGGAAGCTATTGGCCTTAGCAGCTATTTATGGCCTGAACTTATTCATCCTTATGATTGCTAATAGGCTAAGGGGTGACACCATGTTTCCAAGGTTGATCATAAGCTTTATTATAGTATCCGTTGCCATGTCGTTAACCTTACATCGCGTTTCGGCTGCCGAGCCAGTTCCGGTCAGCGATGTCAATTTCGCACGTTATGCCGGCACGTGGTATGAACTTTCGAACACGCATTTTATTTACGATATCGGCTGCACATGCACCACAGCCCGTTACGAGGTCCTCTCCGAGTCTACTATATCCGTGTACAATGCCTGCTACAGGTTTTTTCCCCGAGGGCCACTGAGCACCATAAGCGGGGTCGGCGAAGTGCCTAATCTGAGCGAACCGGGCAAGCTGCTGGTTTCATTTGAAGGATTTCCTGCAGAAGCAGACTATTGGATTATCGATTTGGTCGAAGATCCTTGGAATCCTGAAGGCCCCTACAACTTCGCTGCAATATCAGAGCCGGCAGGGGAATTCATTTATATTCTCCACCGGAAACCCACTCTCGAAACACAGGTGGACTTTGAGGCATTTAATGCCTTGCTCGACCGCCTCGCTGCCCAGGGTCTTCCGGTAGATGAACTCAGATTAACACCTCAGCTTCGTACTTGCGACTATGACGGACAGCTCTTGGGCAGATAGTCGGACAGCCAACTCCCGATTTTCTTGTTAACTCTTCTATAGCTCGATTCCCGAAACAAACCGGATCGGCAGTTCTTTTGCCCGCTCAAAAAAAGGCCACATGTCCACAAGAAAAAGGACAAGGTCCGGGACTAGGTCATTGCCTTACGCAAGAAAAACCTCTCCTTTATGACCTCAGGAACAACCTCAAAGAGGATGGGGTCAGTCTCAGTCCACGGCTGTTTCTCAGATCCTCAAAGAGGAGGGCTTTGCCAAGCTCCCCAGAAGATGGGATGAAAACGGGCCTGATACGACTAGGGCAGAGATTGCCGAAACAGACCACGTCCGGAATCTGAATCTTGAAATCCGGTGTTTTCGGACCACAAGTTCGGCGGCCTGTTCCTCTGTATGCTCTGACCCGCCTGCCGAAAAGCATTGTCTCTCCAAACGTAGCCGCAGGCAAAAAGGAATCCTCGCCTTCATGGCTCAAGACGCAGGGAACCCGGTCTTTTGCTGTGCAAATGCGGATGATCATCGATAACAGCATCCAGGACGGCATTGAGCTCAGACAGAGGCGGCTGATCCGGTTAACGCTGCTGCCTTGGAATTTCGACATATTCCCTTCGGGTTTTTCAATGAGGAGGTGGGAGACAGCTCCGGGATACTCGATTCGCAGAGGCCTGGCCATGATTTGGCAATACACTCGGCGAATCCAGAAAGTAAGACTGACCCCTATCTCCCATTGCTGGCTGGTCATCATGGCGTGGAATTGGTGGCCAAGATACCTTGGAATCACTGGCCATTTTCCCGTGGAACCCGCCCTCCACTCGTATCTGCTGCCAGCCTGGTATGAATGAAGGATGGAAATATCAGTGAAGACAGCAAGCGGATCAACCCAGGCGCTTCATGGAATAGATGCTGCCCAGTCCCTCGATCCTGTGCGGTTTACGTTCTCGTTTGGGCCTTATGATGTCCCGGAAGAGCTCGAATCCCTGGCGGACGAACTCGCAGGAACCTATGATACCGGCATCGGTAAAGAAGCGGGTCCGCTGAATGAAGCGTTCCACACTTTCCGGCAGAAGAGCGGCATCTAGGATCTTGTCTTTTCTTGTATCAACGCCGCCCCGGGCGTAGACAAACTCCCGGTACAGACGAAGCCGCTCCTTAGTGGTTTTCACATTGTATTGCTCCAATCCTAGATTCCAGGATAGAAACTCATCCTTGCGGCTGGAACGGAAGCGGTAACCCAAGGATGACCAGGAGTACTCCTCGGGCCTTTCCACCAAGCCGGCCCGGACCGGGTTGAGATCGATGTAAGCCAAACAGTTGATCAGGGTCTCACCCTTTTCCACGATCACGCTCTTGAAACGTTCGGCCCAGAAGGTCCCTTTCCGGCCCCGCTTTTTGTTGTACACCCGGGTAAAAGTCTGCTTGATTTCCTTGACGTATTCGGACAAGGAGGCCCATTTTTGACGGTAGAAGGAGATCTGGCCGGGCATCAGAGCATACTCGTCCACATATCTGCGCTGAAAGCTCTCTTTGACCTCTTCATCCGAAATCTCGTCTTCAGGCCGCATAGTGACCAGGAGGTGGAAATGATTTCCCATAAGACAGAACCCTAACACTTCACAGAAGTACACTCTTGAGAGCTGTGTGATAGTGGCCAAGAGAAGGCTTTTTTCTTGGTCTCCAAGCGGGTATCCGTCCAAGGCAGTGCGGCTGATCACGTGATACGTTGTCTGTTGGTGGGGAATCAAAAATCTGGGCATCCGGGCCATTGGAAGCCTCCAAGGTTTGTTGAATTCGTTCAGATGCAAACAAGATACATGGGTAAAGCTGGTTTGTATACATTTTTCTCCTGTCCCCAATTATCCAGTCCCCAATTACCCACTTTACTGTAGCATAACTTGAAATGGGAAAAAGCCCAAGAAGGGTTTTTCATTCTCAATACTGATCATTGATTCGAATATTGTACTGCCCATCACGATCCCCTGATAGTGCTTCCAGGCAATTTTCCTGTGGGACGTTTAAATCTTCGAGGTTTGTTGCGGAGTCAACCTGCTCCAGTTTTCGCGCAGCTAAATTCCAAAACAGACCTCGAGCGAAATCATCGAGGCATACCGAGTTCCGGGCGTTGCCCCGGGCCATCACATGGTAAACAGCTCCGGGATATTCGATTCTCAGAGGTCAGTCCATAATCTGTCCATAATCCTGGTGTATTCAAAAATCATGTCCTGACAATTATCTTTCCCCATGATCTTTGATTATTCAAATATTATAAGAAACTCAAATCCCGGAACAAGTACGTGATTTACTTAGAACATATTTCCCCCGGATTGATTGATTATGCTCCTTGACAAATTATTCTATGAGGACTATATTAATCTCAATGGCCAAATTGGTTGGCCTTTTTTTCTATTTTTTTCGGAGAAGTGAAGGTTTATGAGCAAGAAGATGTATGTTGGGAATTTGGCGTTTCAGTCCACAGAAGATGATATTCAAAAACTCTTCTCCCAGTATGGCGAAGTAAATTCTGTTAATCTTATAACAGATAGAGATACTGGAAGATCACGTGGTTTTGCTTTTGTAGAAATGGAGGATGAGGCTGCTAACTCCGCTATGAAGCACCTTGATGGGACAGATTTTGATGGCCGGAACATGAAAGTTAATGAAGCACGGCCTCGAACATAGATTCTCGTGAATCACATCCAATTGGATGTGAAGTGATTCGTTTTAAAAAACCGTCTCATAATGTGGCGGTTTTTTTTATTCATTTCAGCTTTGTTGGCCTAACGGGCCGGTCACCGGCGGCGGCTTTTTGCCCTCCGGTGGACTGGTTCTGCCTTATAGGTCGAGTTGAGTAGTCATCGCTTTGCCGATACTTTCCATCTCAATAGAAGAGACCGAGCCGGCTGGATTGATTAAACGTTGCTTGCTTACCGTAGTGAGCTGATCTGCCATCGCTTTGGCTTCTTTACCTCGGAACCTCACATAGGCCTCACTTGGGTAAAGTTTGTCGACACTGCTCGTTAAAGGTACAACCTGAACCCTGT
>CAZUER010000049.1:0-25842 GCA_964619345.1 uncultured Desulfohalobiaceae bacterium | reverse complement strand
GCTGCCTTTTGTACGAAATGCGAAAGTTAATCCTTGTTTCATACGAGCGCAGCCATGGCTGCGCTGAAATCTATTTGCTTGTTTCTGATAAAATTTTGGTTTGATCGCGGGAGAAACTTTATTGCTCATTGGTAGTTTCTCATCCGGGTGGCCTAGCCCTAGCAAGAGGGGGGCGGAAAGTAAAGAAGAGGCTCCAGGTTGTATTGCACCCCTGATAGCCTTCTGATATGTTCCGTTCATTGGTTGTGACAAAGGCCATGAAGGCCTATCCCTAAGAAATCAGCCCCGGGAGACTCTTTTCCTCCGCATTTTATGCTCACATTGATTGTTGCAGTGGTCATGGCTTTAGGCATTTCGTTTTTGTGTTCCCTGACTGAAGCCGTGCTCTATTCCGTAAATTGGAGCTATATAGAGACGTTGCGCCAGTCGGGAAGCAAAGCCGGCCAACGCCTCTTTAAGCTCCGGGAAGATGTTGATCAACCTATTACCGCGATTTTAACTGTGAATACAGTGGCCAATACGGCTGGAGCCTCTGTGGCCGGAGCTTCTGCCGTTGCTGTGTTCGGACAAGATTCTCTTTTATACTTCTCCATTATTTTCACCATCCTGGTTCTGCTCCTATCCGAAATCATTCCCAAAACAATCGGGGTGATGTATAATAAAGGTATATCCATTTTTTTGGCCGGTCCCTTATATTTTTTGGTTGTCATATTAAAGCCGGTGATTCAGGCTATCAGCCTGTTGGTCAGCTTCATTCATAGAAAAAAACAAAGTCCGGAACACTCTGAAGAGGACCTGTTGGCCCTGGCCAGCTTGACCAGGAGAAGCGGGGTATTAAAAAGATTTGAAGAGCTGTCCATTCAGAATATTTTAGCCTTGGATACCAAAACCGTGCGTCAGGTAATGACCCCGCGCACGGTCGTATTTTCCATGCCCAGCCATTACAGTGTGTCCAAGGCCTGGGACGGTCAGCATCTCTGGCCTCACAGCCGGGTTCCGGTTTACGACAACGACGATCCGGAAGATATCGTGGGCATTGTGTACCGCCGGGAAGTCCTGCAGGCTTTAGCCCAGGACCTGCACGATCAAAAACTGAGCGAACTGATGAAGCCGGTCCATTTTGTTCTGGAGACCATGACCCTGGATCGGGTCTTGGTCACTTTTTTAGAATCCAGGCAGCACCTGGCTGTGGTTTTGGACGAATACGGAGGCGTGGCCGGGGTGATCACCCTGGAGGATATCCTGGAAGAAATCCTGGGTAACGAGATTATGGATGAAACCGACCAGGTGGCTGACATGCGTGATTTGGCCCGGCGCAAAAGACAACGACTGCAAAATGCCGTGGACAAAGGCTAGATACGCCTGCAAAATGTCAGGGAAGTCAATTCTCGCTTTTTCAAGTGAGACAGGAGATCAGGGGAGGTGAGTGTATGGCTCAAAAGTCAGGCCAGCGCATCATTTATATACTGGCTTTTGCCCTGTTGGCTGTGGGGCTGGTCAGCTTATTGATCAGCGGGGTAAGCAAGGACAGCGTCTACTTTTTAAATGTTTCCGAAGCCCTGGCTAAAGGCCTGGGCAATCTGGACAAGGCCAGACTGTTTGGAACAGTCAAGGAAGACGGAATCAGACAAAGAGAAGGGGCGATTGGCGCAGAATTTCTCCTGGCGGATAAAGAGAATCCGGACCAGACCATTGAGGTCACCTATCAAGGGGCTCTCCCGGATACATTCCGCCCCGGTGTGGAGGTCATTGTCGAGGGGAGTTCCCAGGCCCCGAATGGTTCTTTTCTTGCCCATACCTTAATGACCAAATGCCCCTCCAAATATACTCAGTAAATACAATCTTCATCACCAACAAAAGGCCTTCATGGGACATCTAATCGGCTTTTACAGTTTGCTGGCCGGAATGGGAGTAAACATTCTGGCCTGCGCCTGGATTGCATTCATGCTCTGGAAGGGACAGACCAATGGAATAAGGCGCATTGCCTGGTTGCAGGGCCTGGTTGTCATCCTCATCCTCATCCCTTGCTCTGTTTTGGTCGCGGCCCTGCTCCGGCACGACTTTTCCTATATGGTGGTGGCCGATTACACCGATTCCCTGCTCCCCTGGACCTATACCTTGACCGCCTTTTGGGCGGGTCAGGAAGGGTCCTTCCTATTTTGGACCTTGGCCGTTGCCTTGTTCGGCTTGGCATGGTCCTTTTCCAGAGCAGGCAGACAAACTGCAGAGCAAAATGCCTGTTCTTTCTGGCTCATGTACACTTTGGTCCAGGCTTTTTTCCTCCTCATTGCCACAACGGTCAGCAATGCCTTTGTGCAGCTTTCCCCGCCTCCGGCTGAAGGAAATGGCCTCAATCCTTTGCTCCAGCATCCGGGCATGGTATTTCACCCCCCTTTGCTCTTTATCGGGTATGCCGGGCTGACCGTCCCAGCAGCTTTAGGGCTTGGAACGCTCTTTGCTCCTGACGACGAGTGGCTGGTTCGGGTCAGGAATTGGACTCTGCTGGCCTGGATCTTTTTGACTGCCGGCATTGTCCTCGGTGCCTGGTGGTCATATATGGAGCTGGGTTGGGGCGGATATTGGGCCTGGGATCCAGTGGAGAACGCTTCCTTGATTCCTTGGCTGGCCAGCAGCGCTTTTGTGCACACGGCCGTCATTGGCCGTAAGGGCCGGGCCTTGGGCCGGACAAATGTGGCCCTGGCCGGTTTAAGTCTTGTCCTTTGCCTCCTGGCCACCTTCGTTACCCGCAGTGGTATGCTCGATTCTCTGCATGCCTTTGGAGCCCATGGGGTGGGCCTGCCTCTGATCTGGGCCATGGTCTTTGGGGTGGTGTTCATCTGTATGGCCGGTATGGGCGTCCGGACCCAATTGCACCGCCAACTGCCATCCATCGCCAGCCAGCAGGGGGGCATTGTCCTCTTGACCTGGCTTTTGATCATCCTGGCTGCAGTAATTGGTTTGGGCACCCTGTGGCCCTTGCTCAGCCGGATCTGGACTTCAGACAGCATGGGAATGGGGCCTGAATTCTATAACCGGGTCTGCCTCCCGTTCTTTGCCCTGGCAGTCATTGGTTTACCCTTTTGCCCCTGGCTGGGCTGGACGACCTGGAAGCGGTTTCCCGGGGGTCTGGGGGCGGTATTGGGCGGGGGCGTTCTGCTGGCAATTCCGGCCTGGTTTTTGGGAATACAGGATCCATTGCCTTTGATCACTGTGACGTTCGCCCTGCTCACCGTGGCCTCCCTGCTTGTGTTCTCCCTGTATAAAAAAAATGTTCGGGGCAAGAGATCAAGTCTGGCCATTATGGGTATCCATCTGGGATTGGGGATTTTGGCTTTGGGAATTGCTGTATCCGGTCCCTACAAGCAGGAAAAAGATGCCGTCTTAAGCCCTGGTGAAGAGCTGCGGATCGGGGAATATGTTTTTACTTATACATCTTTGGATCGGGAAAGTACGCAGAGGTTGGAAAGCTACCGGGCCAGCCTGGAAGTGGAAAAAAATGGGAAAAACCTGGGCAGCTTGTATCCGGAACGGCGGTTTTACCGTAACTTCGATCAACCTTTTGCCGAGGCTGCGGTCATCCCCGGCCTTGGAGACGAACTGTACGCAACTTTGCTGGGTTTTAATCAGGATGGCCAGGTACGGGTGCAGGTCCGGATCAATCCAGGAGTGAACTGGATCTGGATTGGAGGTACCATTATGTGTCTGGCGGGTCTGTTGGCTTTTCGATCCTGGAAGAAGCCGGGATTGAACTTTGATGGCAAGCAGGAATCGTAACCAGTGACAGAGGAAGTGAATCACGTCCCGGTTTTTGACCTGCAAGATGTCAGCTATGGGTATGCGGCCCGCGATGTCCTGCACCGTATCCAGGTTCGGATTCCGGCCGAAAAGACGATTCTGATCACCGGACCCAACGGAAGCGGTAAGACCACTTTTCTCAAGCTCCTGGCCGGAGTGCTCACTCCGCGTCAGGGTCGTATCCACCGGGGGGTGGACTCCGGTGAAATGGCCGGCCTGGGACATGATACCTATGTATATTCCGGGTTGACCGTCTTGGAAAATCTGACCTTCTGGTGCCGTTTGTATGGAAAATCCAAGGACTTGAAAGAGATAGAGAAAATTCTGCAGAGGGTTGGGCTGGATGCGGTGATGTATGAACCGGCCTCTCACCTGTCCCGGGGCATGGCCCAGCGTTTGAGTCTGGCCCGGGTTCTGTCCTTGTCCGCCAAGGTCTTGCTTTTGGATGAACCCATGGCCGGCTTGGACACCAATTCCCAGGCCGTGATGCGCAGCGAGGTAGGCCGGGTCAGGAGAAGAGGAGCGACTGTGCTGTGGATTACCCACACTCCGGAGGCGGAAATACATGCGGCGGATTATGTCCTGCGGGTAGGAGGCGGCGGCGTGCGCATGGATGCAGGGGCAGGGAGCGGATAGGTGATGTGGGCTCAAGTTGCGGCCATGGCTGGGAAGGATATCCGGTTATTCTTCACCAGGGGGCACGGCCTGGTTCAGGCAGTCCTTCTTGGATTGCTCCTTATATTCACCTTCAGCCTGGCTGGGGCCGGAGAACAAAACATGGGCGGGCAGTGGACTGCAGCCATTTTTTGGTTGTCCACTTGTTTTTGTCAGGTCCTTGTTTTCAACGCCCTGTACGCTTTGGAGGATGAGCACAATGCCCGGGAAGGACTCCTCATGGCCCCCATGCCCTCCCAGGCCATCTGGGCGGCCAAAGTCCTGGCTGGAGGAGCTGTGGTTTTGGGAGTGCAAGGGGTTTTTGTCCCGGCCTGTATTATTTTTTTCAATCTCTCCATGGTCCAGTCCTGGCTTTGGGTGGCCGGGACGGTTGCGGTCGTTGATGCCGGGCTTATCCCTTTGGGGGCTTTACTGGGAGCAATGGGTACTGATCAATCCGGACGGGACTCCTTGTGTACAGTTATACTCTTTCCCTTGCTTGTTCCCTTGCTTTTAGCCGGTATCCGCATGGGCGGGTACGCCCTGGAGGGAGGAGGCGATGCCCCCTGGGCCTGGATCCGCTTGGCTGTGGCCTTTGACGCCATGTTTGCCGGACTGGCCCTTATCCTCTTTCCCTTTGTCTACCGGGGGTGAGGACAGAAGACAGAGGTCAGAGGACAGAAGACAGAGGTCAGAAGAAGAGGTCAGAAGACGGCGGTCTCAGGTGTCAGACCCGCCGCTGGCTGATAGACGGCCAGTTTGATATGGAATGAAACGTGTGTTGTGGTGATGCTAGAATTCCCAAAAGGACGACTGCCAGTCGCCCCTACGAATTGTTCGATGACCCCTATGTAAAAATCAACATCGTGCTGACGTGATGGTGTGTAGGGGCGACCGGCGGTCGCCCTTTATGGCCAGGACCCAGCTTGGCTTGATGTGAGCTTTGCGAGCATATGGCTTCAGAAGGTGGCCGGAGCCACAAGAGAAGACTTCCCCAGGGAGGACTCTGGGATGGATCATTGTTTTGGAGAGAACGTATGCAGCTATTTTTTCCTCTGTCTGCAGTGACCTGGGTGCTGCTCATCGTTTCCCAGGGCATGGTCTGGATGTATGCCCCAGTGGAGTCCAGCATGGGGCTGGTGCAGAAGATATTTTATCTTCATCTTCCTTTGGCCTGGTGGGCTTTTGTCGCTTTTTTTGTTGTTTTTGTGGCCAGTGCGTTTTTTTTATGGAAAAGACGGCCTGAAAGTGATCTCATGGCCGCGGCTGCGGCTGAGGTCGGGGTCTTGTTTTCGGTCTTGGTCCTGATCACCGGATCCATATGGGGAAGGGTTTCCTGGAATACGTGGTGGACTTGGGATCCGCGGCTGACAACAGCCCTGGTCATGTGCTTTGCCTACTGCGCCTATCTGGTCTTGCGCCAGGCCCGGATTCCCAGCCCCAGGCGGGAGGTGATGAGTGCAGTGCTGGGGATCCTGGCCTTTGCCGATGTCCCTTTGGTATTCGCTTCCGCCCGCTTGTGGCGAAGTATTCACCCTGCTGTTTTCGCCAGCCAGGGCGGCGGGATGCCTGAAGAAATGTTGTGGACTCTTGGCCTGTGTTTGCTGGCCTGGGGTGGTCTCTTGGTCCTGCTGATCAAGTATCGATACAGCCAGCTCCTGATTCAAGGCAGGATAGACAGCCTGGTGGCTGGCAGATACTAGTGTTGGCTCACCCTGCACCCAAAGGTTCCAGGTTCACCGTTCACTGTTAAGAAAAGAAAGAGATGGGTACGATGATTGGTTCAAGCATGCTTCTGGCCGCAAATGTGGTCGTCTGGAGCGGAATCATATTCTATGTCTTCGGTCTGGCCAGACGCCATGCCCGTCTGGAGAAAAGAATGCGGCAGTTGGAGAAATCTTGTGAGCGAGACGACCAGAGGCAGTAGTTTTATGGTTCGGACCGGCCTGGGCTTTGTTCTTGTAGCCCTGGTGTGTATGATGGGGTATTCAACTCTATACCGTTTGGAACATCCTTCCTTGACCCGGGTGGTGCATCAGAACCAAGACAGCGGTCAAGAGGACATGATGGGTATGGTCGGACAATTGATGAACCGGCTGAAGGAAAACCCGGAAGACGTTTCCACCTTAAGGACCCTGGGTCAGATGTTCATGCGCATGCAGGCCTGGTCCGAAGCTGAGCGCTTCTGGACCCGGCTTTTGGCCCTGCAACCGGAGGATGTTCAGGCCAGACAGCAACTGTCCATGTGCCTCTTCCGGCAAGAGGAGTATGCTGCAGCTGCGCATGAGCTTAAACAAGTGCTCGAAGCGGACCCGGGCAATCCCCACACCCTTTTCAACCTGGGGATCTTGCATATGTACTACCTGGATGATCAGCAAGAGGGAAAAAAGTATTTCCAGCAAGTTATAGATTCGCCGCAGGCCGAACCTGAGTTGAAGGATCAGGCCCGAGAGCAACTTACGAACAGCAATGGAGGATGAAAGGACAATGACCAAAGTGCTCAAGCACGCTCTGACTTTCGACGATGTCCTGCTTACCCCGAAGTATTCGGAAGTATTGCCGGATAATGTGGATGTCTCCACCTACCTAACCCCCAGCATTCGCTTAAACATTCCCTTGCTCAGCGCAGCCATGGATACGGTGACTGAGTCCCGGATGGCCATTTCCATGGCCAGGACTGGAGGGATTGGGGTAATCCACAAAAATATGTCCATCTCCAGGCAACGGATGGAAGTGGATAAGGTCAAAAAGTCCGAGAGCGGAATGATAGTCGATCCGATCACCATTGAACCGGAATGTACAGTGGGACGGGCCCTGGAGATCATGGGCGAATACCGCATCTCTGGTTTACCGGTGGTCAAGAACGAACAGCTCCTGGGCATTGTCACCAACCGGGACGTTTTGTTCGTGGAAGACATGGAGACCAAAGTATCGGAGGTGATGACCAGTGAACACCTGATCACTGTCCCTCCGGGGACAAGCCTGGAACAGGCCAAACGTCTCCTGCACAGAAATCGGATAGAAAAGCTGCTGGTGGTGGACCAGGCCTATCAGCTCAAAGGTTTGATCACCATCAAGGATATCGACAAGATCAAGAAGTACCCGGATGCCTGCAAGGATGAGCTGGGCCGTTTGCGGGTAGCAGCCGCCGTAGGGGCTGGGGACGATCTGGCAGTAAGGGCCGAGGCTTTGATCAGCGCCGGGGCGGATGTCCTGGTCCTGGACTCAGCTCACGGGCACAGTCAAAACATCCTCAAAGCCATTGCCCAAATCAAGTCCGATTATCCGGACTTGCAGGTGGTGGCCGGAAACGTGGCCACAACGGAGGGCACCGAGGCCCTGATCAAGGCCGGTGCAGATGCGGTCAAGGTGGGTATCGGCCCGGGATCAATTTGCACCACCCGGGTGGTGGCCGGAGTAGGCGTGCCCCAGGTAACGGCCATAATGGATTCAGCCCGGGCCTGCCGTAAGCACGACCGCTGTCTCATCGCCGATGGAGGGGTCAAATTCTCCGGAGATGTGGTCAAGGCCATTGCCGCCGGCGCGGATGCAGTGATGATGGGCAGTATGCTGGCTGGAACAGAAGAAAGTCCAGGAGAAACCATCTTGTATCAAGGCCGCAGGTATAAGATCTACCGGGGCATGGGCTCTATCGACGCCATGAAGGAAGGCAGCAGCGAACGCTATTTTCAACAGCCCAGTAATAAGCTGGTGCCGGAAGGTATTGTGGGGCGGGTTCCGTATAAAGGCCGGGTTACGGAGACCTTGTATCAGTTGGTGGGTGGTCTCAGGTCGGGAATGGGTTATGTAGGCTGTTCGGCCATCGACCAGCTCAAGCTGGATACCGAATTCATCCAAATCTCGGCTGCCGGTTACAAAGAAAGCCACGTCCACGATGTGATTATCACCAAAGAGTCGCCCAATTACCAGATCGACACGTATTAAAGCAGGTTGGAACTTTGAAACTTAGAGCTCAGATGTGGAGCACTCAATGCATCCTGACGAAATCGTTGTTATCCTGGATTTCGGTTCCCAATATACCCAGCTTATAGCCAGGCGCATTCGGGAAGCCGGGGTATATTCCGAAATCCATCCCTGCACCCTGCCCATGGCTAAAGTCAAAGCGCTTCACCCCAAAGGGATCGTTCTTTCCGGCGGCCCGGCCAGTGTCTGCGATGCAGATTCACCTGGTGTGGATGCAGAGATTTTTTCTCTGGGAGTCCCTATCCTGGGCATTTGTTACGGCATGCAGCTCATGGCCAAAATATTGGGCGGAGAGGTGGTTCCGGCCCAGAATAGGGAGTATGGCCGGGCTGAGCTGACCTTCCTGCAACCGGACCGGTTGTGGACAAGTATAGGTGAATCAGAATTGACTGTGTGGATGTCGCATGGGGACCGGGTCATACAGGCTCCGTCCGGATTCCAGGTTTTGGCCCGCACGGATCAGGTGGATATTGCGGCTATGGCCGATCCGGCCCGGGGCTTGTATGCCTTGCAATTTCATCCGGAAGTGGCCCATACCGAGGACGGGGATCAGATCCTGCGCAACTTTCTGTATGAAGTTGTTCAGGCCAAGGCTACCTGGACCATGGCCTCCTTTGTCCAATCCGTGCTCCGGGAGGTGCCGGAGCAGGTCGGAGCCAGCCAGGTGGTCTGCGGTTTGAGCGGGGGCATCGATTCTACTGTGGTGGCCGCCTTGTTGCACCAGGCCATCGGCAAACAGCTGCACTGTATTTTTGTGGACAACGGGCTTTTACGGGCAGATGAGGGTGAGGAGGTGGTCCAGTATCTGCGAAAGCATTTTGACCTGAATTTGCGTTACGTCCAGGCCCAGGACCTTTTTTTGCGTGGTCTGCACGGGGTGCAGGATCCGGAAGAAAAACGCAAAATCATCGGCAATACCTTTATTCAAGTCTTTGAACAGGAAGCCAAGGCCATTCCCGGGGTGCGTTTTTTGGCCCAGGGGACCTTGTATCCGGATGTAATTGAGAGTGTGTCTTTCAAGGGGCCGTCGGCGGTGATCAAAAGCCACCATAACGTGGGGGGATTACCGGAGAAGATGAATCTTGAGCTTATAGAACCCCTGCGGGAGTTGTTCAAAGACGAGGTTCGCAAGGTGGCCACTGAGCTGGGGCTTCCTGATTATCTGGTCTGGCGGCATCCGTTTCCCGGCCCGGGCTTGGCCATCCGGGTCATCGGCCAGATCACACCGGAGCGCTTGGAGGTCCTGCGCCGGGCGGACAAGATTGTCCAGCATGAATTGATGGCCTCCGGATGGTACACCAAGGTATGGCAGGGATTTGCTGTCCTTTTGCCCTTAAAGACCGTGGGGGTCATGGGTGATGAGCGGACCTATGAACATGTTATCGCCCTGCGGATTGTGGAGAGCAAGGATGCCATGACCGCAGACTGGGCCAGACTTCCTGAGGACCTTTTGGCCAGAATGTCCAATCGGATCATAAATGAGGTCCGGGGAGTGAACCGGGTGGTTCTGGATATATCTTCCAAACCTCCAAGCACCATTGAGTGGGAATAGATTCCATTCCCGCCAAGGCAGGACTGGAATCTATTGTGCCGGATTGTTCAAGCAGGTACAGTCACGATGTGTATGGAGAGGCGAGCGGCGCTCGCCCTTCAGGTATCAGAAAATGAATATATCAACTTATTATGGCGAATGTGGCGCTGTAGTATTCTTTCGTTAAGAGGAAATTGTCATGTTTGGAATCGGTACCACTGAAGTACTGCTTATCCTGGTTGTGGCCTTGCTGGTCATTGGCCCCTCCAAACTGCCCGACGTAGCCAGGGCACTGGGAAAGGGTATGGCCGAGTTCCGGCGGATGAGCTCGGACGTCAAAAGGACCATCGACTATGAGGCTCAGTTGGCAGACATGGAGAAGGACAAAAAGACAGACGCAGCTACAGGCGGATCCGGTGATTCCAAACAGAGCTCTTCCAAATATGAACGGCACCAGGAAAAGGAAGACCCCGATACCCGGATCCAGGGGGATGTTGATCTTCAGGCCTCTGGAAATGAGGACGATGCGTACCCTGAGCAAGGAACTCGAACGGAGGACGATGTGACTCGGAGTGCCCGGAATGACTGAATCAGAAACCCAGAAGGAAACAAACCAGAATGGCGGGCTGGGGGAGATGGGTATTCTGGAGCATTTGGATGAGCTGCGCCGCCGTCTGTTCCGGGCCCTGATCGCCGCCTTTGCCGGCATGCTGGCCTGTTATGCATTTGCCAAAACCCTTTTCGACTGGCTGATGCTCCCTTTATATAAGGCCTTACCCGAAAAGAGCACGATGATCTATACCGCTCCGCATGAGGCCTTTTTCACCTACATCAAAGTCGCCTTTGTGGCTGGATTCTTTTTGACCAGCCCTTTTATTTTCTACCAGGCATGGCTTTTCGTCCGACCGGGCTTGTATGCCCATGAACGCAAGTACATCATGCCTATATCTTTTTTTTCCGCCCTGCTTTTTGTTGGGGGCAGCCTGTTTGGATATTTCATTGTTTTTCCCTTTGCCTATAAGTTTTTCATGGGATTTTCGGACATTTTCATCAGCCCCATGATCACTATGAAGGAGGGGTTCACCTTTGCCCTGCGCCTGCTGATAGCCTTTGGCATTGTCTTTGAGCTCCCCTTGGTCATATTTTTTCTGGCCCGATTGGGGCTGGTCACCCCAGCGTCACTGCGTAAGAAACGCAAGTATGCAATACTGTGTGGTTTTTTGCTCTCTGCCATCCTGACTCCGCCGGATATCTTCACCCAGACCTTTATGGCCGGACCACTGATTTTGCTGTATGAAGTGGGGATATGGATTGCCGTCTTTGTAGGCAAAAAGAGGGAAGAAGAGGATAGCAAGGAGAACGTGCATGTCCAAGATGACGGCGCAGCTTGAGCGGAGCACCAAAGAAACCAGAATTCGGCTCGGGCTGAGTATACCGGGTCAAAGGAATATTGAAGTGCAAACCGGCATGGGGTATGCGGACCATATGCTGACCTTGCTGGCCTTTTGGGCCGGCATGGATTTTTCTCTCACCTCGCAGGGTGATTTGGATGTTGATGCCCACCACAGCCTGGAGGATATCGGGTTGTGTATGGGGCAGGCCCTGCAAGAAGCCGGTGGGGACAAGGTCGGTTTGGCCCGGGTCGGCTGGGCCCGGGTGCCTATGGACGAGGCCCTGGCCGATGTGGTCGTCGATTTTTCCGGACGTCCATATTTGGTTTATGAGGATGATATCCTCCCAGCCATCCTCTTCGGTCAGGAGAAGGATGTATGGAGAGAGTTCTTTAAGTCTTTGGCTTTTCGGGCCGGGATGAATGTACATATTCGTTATGCCTACGGATGTAATGGGCATCATCTCCTGGAGTCGGCGTTTAAAGGTTTCGGTCTCTGCCTACAACAGGCCTTACGCCGAGAACATTCGACCATTTTCAGTACAAAGGGGAGTCTGGATTGAAACCCAAGTATGCACTCATAGTCATTATCCTTCTCTGTATAAGCATGGGAGGGGCATGCGGACCGCGGCAGGTCAGTGGACCCGATCTGGAGCAAACAGAATTGGCAGTGGCCGGCTTTATGAAGCCTTGTGATTCCTGGCAGCTCCTGGCTGGATGTCTCCCTGACAGCCTGGATCCTATGCCGGAGGACGTCCTGCAGACCTTGAACAGCATATTGAACCAGGAGCTGCAGAATCGGAACGTCACCTCCTATCAGGGACCTTCCGTGGTTCAGCGATGCGAGGAAATCGTCCTTTTTGAAGCCGAAGATCTGGAAATGTCCGGCTTGCAGTACTGGGCCAGAATCGGACGTTGCGTTCCGGCCGATTTGCTCCTTGTTCCCCAGATCTTTGAATGGAGGGAGCGAAAAGGTGGGGAGTGGGGAGCCGATGAACCGGCCAAAGTGGTCTTTGACTTGTATCTCATTGATGTGCAGCAAAAGAAGCTTTTGGATCGTTTCCGTTACGAGCGCGAACAAAAGTCATTAAGTGAAAATCTGCTCGACTTGGGACGCTTTCTCCGCCGGGGAGGGCAATGGGTGACTGCAGAAGCCCTGGCCCGGGAAGGAATACAGGAAGGCCTGGAGGCTTTGGGGTTATGATTGTTTTTCCGGCTGTGGATATCAAGGACGGGCGATGCGTTCGGCTCAAGCAGGGAGTAGCTACTGAAGTAACTGTGTTTTCCGATGATCCAGTCCAGGTGGCCCAGCACTGGGTGGAACAGGGAGCAGCTTGGCTGCACGTTGTGGATTTGGATGGAGCCTTTCAAGGAGAACCAGTTAATCAAGATCTTATTCACACATTATGTACGCAGGTTCCGGTGCCCGTTCAATTGGGCGGCGGTATTCGGGATATGGAAGCGGCCAAACGGTATTTTCAGGCCGGGGTGGCCAGGCTGATCATTGGGACCATGGCATTGGAAGAACCTTCCAAATTGAGTTCTTTATGCCAAGCCTACCCCGGACAGGTTGGGGTATCCCTGGATGCTGCCAACGGACATCTCAAGGGCAGGGGATGGGTCACGGAGACCGACTTGACGGCGGAGCAGGTAGTCCCGGAAGTAGAGAGTATGGGGGCCGCTTTTGTGGTCTACACCGACATCAGCCGGGACGGCATGCAGAGCGGGGTGAATGTGGAGGCTGTCAGCCGGGTGGTGGAGGCCACCTCACTGCAGGTGATTGCTGCCGGTGGGGTAACTGATCTGGAGGATATCAAGGCCCTGTTCCCCCTTTCTCTGCGGGGACTGGCCGGTGTGATTACCGGCAAGGCCATTTACACCGGCAGTCTGGATTTGAAACAGGCATTGGACTGGGTAGAGGCGGAAAAAGGCCGCATCAGCCGGGAACTTTAAAAAAAGCGCCCCTCGAGGGGCGCTTTTTTTAAAGCAGTGGCAAGTATTTATGCAACTCGTAATCCGTCACCTGTATACGGTAGTTATGCCATTCAATGCGCTTGTTCTCAATGAACTTTTCAAAAATATGTTTCCCTAAAGCCTCCTCCAGCATGGTGCTGGAGGCCATCTCTTCGATGGCTTCATACAGGCTGCCGGGGAGGTTGTAAATGCCGTGTGTCAAGCGCTCTTCATGTTGCATATCGTAGATATCGGCCTCAACCGGGGCCGGTAGCTCGTAGTTTTGCTCAATGCCTTTCAGACCGGCAGCCAGGGTCACGGCAAAGCACAGGTAGGGATTGCAGGCCGGGTCCGGAGATCTGAGCTCCACCCGGGTGGCCGCTTCTTTTCCCGGTTTGTACATAGGCACCCGGGCCAGGGCTGAGCGGTTCCGCTTGGCCCAGGCGATGTATACCGGGGCTTCGTAACCGGGCACAAGGCGCTTGTATGAATTGACCCACTGGTTGGTCACCGCTGTGTATTCCCGGGCGTGTTTGAGCAGTCCGGCGATATACGACCGCCCCATTTGACTCAATCCGTACTCACCTTGGGGATCGTAAAATGCATTCACATTGTCCCGAAACAGGGATTGGTGCACATGCATACCGCTTCCGTTCTGCCCAAACAACGGTTTGGGCATGAAGGTCGCATACACTCCGTGCTTGCGCGCGATCTCCTTGACTAGAACTCGATATGTAACCGAAATATCGGCCATTTTCAGAGCTTCCTGGTAACGGAGGTCGATTTCGTGCTGACTTGGAGCCACCTCATGGTGGCTGTATTCCACTTCAATGCCCATATTGTTTAAGGCCAAAATGATATCCCGGCGGATGTTGTTGGCCATATCCAGGGGCGGGGCATCGAAGTATCCTCCCACATCAAGGGTCTTGGGTTCCTGGGAGTTGGCAAAAAGAAAAAATTCCAGCTCCGGCCCTACATAATAGGAGAGTCCCTGCTCTGCAGCCTTGTTCAAGATGCGCTTGAGCACATACCGGCTATCCCCTTCATAGGGTAATCCTTCCGGAGTCTTGATATCGCAGAACATCCGGGCTACTGGATATTCCGTAGGCCGCCAGGAGACCAGCTGAAAAGTAGTGGGATCAGGAAAAGCCACCATATCGCTTTCGTGAATGCGGGAAAATCCTTCAATGGATGACCCGTCAAAGCCCATGCCTTCATCAAAAGCCTCCTCCAGCTCCTGGGGCATGACTTGAAAGCTCTTGATCGTTCCCATCACATCTACGAACCAGAACTGGATAAATTTAATGTTGTGTTCCTTAACCGCTTTTTTCACATCGTCCGGTGTTTGGCACTGAAAAATAGGAGGGGTGTTGGTCATGATCCTGCCTCGGGCTGTGAGAGTTGGTGATACAAACGATATCCGGTTTGCACTTTTGGGCCTCAGAGCTGACCGCATAAGGGCATGAATTGGAGATACACAAGGATGAATGTCCATCAAACGTCGTCAAGGCACTGTACAGATTTATAATTCTCAGGTCAAAGAAGTGGGGTAGCCCAGGGCTCTTTGGTTCTGCTTCTTATTGTCAACAAATTCAGTTATCTTGCTCTGTAATTGGTTAACAGCAATCTGGAGCCTTACACCTGAGTACAAAATTATCGTGGGGGCAGCCAGCCTGCAGTGCATCCAGGTTTCATAACCTTGACATACGAGGGTTGAGGGGGTATAAGCCCCAGCTGGTTAAACTTGTATAGTTTGAAAATAAACTATTGAGACTGAAAATATGTTGACATAAACAAATAAGATGGTGTATGCTTTTCCTGAATGCAGCGGAAAAAGCCTGGATGGTGCGCGTTTTCACCTCCTTCCCCGGCTGGCTATGAAATCCGTAAGCGTTCCAGATCCCAGCCAGATGATGGACTTGCACACCCTGACCATACGCATCGTCCTTCCAGAACAGAATGATACTCAGTTGTGTTCTCATCAGTCCATGGTGTGTCTGGAGGTAAAAACAGTTAATACTGAAAACGGATTTTGGAAGACGGTGCAGATGAGGAAAGTGTGATATACCTGCCAGAATGAAAACTGATTTCAATGGCCCTCATTTCTCCCCCAGATCCATTTCGCTTTTTGTCTTGGGCAACTGCGAATGTCTGCTAATAGAAGAAGTTAGAGTTATTCTTTGAGGACTTGGCTGGACAACTGGGGAGAATTTCTATACGCTCGTTGCAGATATTGAGGAGTAATGACGAGCACAAGTGCAAGGAGGTAACTTCATGACGATTCGCTACGCACATGCGGATCTGCTCAGACAGGGGAGCTTTGGCTTAAATGCCCTCAGCCCTGATGATATTGAGCAGATCCATCAGTCCACACTGGACGTTCTCTGGAATATCGGGCTCAAGGTGATGAGCCAGAAAGCCAGGGAAATTTTTGCCGACAACGGCTGTCCGGTCGACGAAGAAAAGAGTATTGTCAAAATACCCGCGCATCTGGTGGAGGACGCTATTCAGTCCACCCCAGCCACCTATCGGGCCCATGCCCTGGATCCGAAAAACGATTATGTGCCCGGCGGCAAAAAGACGGGCTTTGTCAACTTCGGGGAAGCGTCGGCTTTGATGGACCCCAAGACCCGCCAGGTGCGGGAGGCCACCCGAAAGGATGTGGATGACACTGTCCGCTTTATCGATGCGCTGGATAACTGCGTGGGCTGGGAACGGCCCTTAACCCCCCTGGACGTGGACGAGGACATGTCCAGTATCTACAATACCTACTCCTTTTACACGAACTCCGCCAAGCACGGGTTCTTGGGCATTTATTCTGTTGAGCATTTCGAGGCTGCAGTGAAGATGGGTGCTGTTATGGCTGGGGGCGAGGACAAGCTGGCCCAAAAGCCGACATTCACCTGCTCGGCCGATCCGGTCAGCCCCTTGGTTCTGTCCAAAGAGGCCACCGATGTCTTGATCGAAGCCTGCAAGTTTGGAATTCCCATCAAGATCAACGGCCTGGGAATGTGTGGGGCCACTACATGCTCAGAGCTGGCCAGCACTCTGGTGACCCATAACTCTGAGGTCCTGGGATCCATTGTTCTGGGGCAGCTGGTTCGCAAGGGAGCGCCCATGGTCTACGGGAGCTCGACCAGCATTATGGACATGAGGACCACTCTGGCCTCCATGGGAGCACCGGAGATGTCCATGCTCAGCGCTGCTGTAGCCAAGCTTGCTCTGCACTACAAGATCCCCTCCTGGGTAGGCGGTGGTTAGGTAGACAGCAAGAAACTTGATGCCCAGTCCGGCCACGAATTCACCCTGACCGCCCTTGTACCAGCGTTGGCAGGCGCCAACCTGATTTACGGCATCGGGATGATCGATAGCGCCCTGGCCTGGGACTACGCCTCGGCCCTCTTGCAGAATGAGTTTCTGGATATGGTTCTCAAGGTTGTGAACGGTATTCAGATCAACGAAGAAAACATCGCCTATGATGTGATCAAAGAGGTCGGGCCGGCTGGCGAGTTTATTACCCATGAACATACTCTGAGCAATTTTGCCAAGATGTCCAAGACCACACTCATGGATCGCAGGAGCCGGGATCAGTGGGAAGCCGCCGGATCGCCGGACATTGCGGAGAAGGCCTATGAGAAGTCCTTGGAAATCTTGGAAAATGCCAAACCGGAACCTCGACCGGAAAAGGTTCAGAAAGAGCTGGACTCCATCTATGCCGAGTTTGAACAGCGGATAGCTGAACGCAAAGCCCGGGAGGAATCCGGCAAGAAGTAATATTCGGCTGCGGTCTCCGGGCTCAAGTCCGGAGGCCGCTGATGAATACATGTTTTTGGGGATATTTTGAAATCAGTGCACGAGCAGGTAAAAATGGTCATGGTCGATGATCAAGGAGGGTATATGTCCAACGAACAAATTTTTGCCGATGCGAAAAAATCTATTGTGGAACTGAACCAATCCTTAGCCCAAGAGGTGGCCAAGAAAGCCCTGGAGTCAGGGATAGACGGCATTGAACTTTTGGAAAATGGATATTTACCCGGTCTGGATGAGATCGGGGAACGTTTCAATGACGGCAGCTGTTTTTTGCCGGAGCTGATTAAGTCAGGCAAAATCATGGAGCAGGTGGTTGAGCTTGTGAACGAGTCCCTGCAGGAAGGAGGCCAATCCTCCAGCTCCAAGGGAAAAGTTTTGTTGGCCACTGTGGAAGGCGATGTGCATGATATCGGTAAAACTATTGTGGCTTCCATCTTTCGGGCCAACGGATTCAACGTGATGGACATTGGGAACGATATACCCAATGATAAAATCATCGATGAAGCGGAAAAGTTTGAAGCCGATATCATCGGGACCAGTGCCTTGTTGACAACGACAATGCCGCAGCAAAAGAAGCTGGAAGAAAAACTCAGAGAACGTGGGGTGCGGGAGAAGTTCAAAACAATGATTGGCGGGGCACCGGTAACGAAGAAGTGGGCTGAGACCATTGGGGCGGATGCATATGCTGAAGATGCCTCTGATGGGGTGAAGAAAGCCTTCGCCTTATTGAAATAAGAATCAATCATTGTAGAGTAACTACCTGCAAGCAACCAATTCCGGAGTGTTGATCGACAACGGGATCACATGGACTCTAAATCCATGCAGCCGGGTGCAACTCCCGGACACTCCGCCAATTTATTCCATACAATTCTCGCAGCTTTCTTCCCCATTTTTTTTTATAAATACACCCATTCACCATCTCAGCAAAGCAGATGGTGAATGGGTATATTTACATAATTTTTTTCTATACATACATTAGGGTGAATGTTTTGATCGGGTGGACAAAAGTTCAAGAACAAAGACTGAAAGAGCTCAATGCCGAACTTTCAGATTTCGATCGCCTGTTTTCCAGCCAGACAGAAAGAGACCGGGCCTTTCAAGAGCTTGAACATAAGTTGGTACAAAAACAGAGATCACGTCTGGAAGCTTTGCGGGAGTCTTTACCACAGCCAGAGCTGATCAAGCTGACTGATACCTTAACTGCCACTCTTATTGAAAACGGGTTTTTGCAGGTCGCCACCCCGCTCTTGATGTCCAAAGGCCATTTGCAAAAGATGAGTATCGATGAGTCCCATGATCTTTTTGAACAAGTATTCTGGATAGATAAGAAACGATGCCTGCGGCCGATGCTTGCCCCGCATCTCTACTATGTGGTTCAAAACTTGCTGAGATTGTGGGAACCTCCAGTCCGCATTTTTGAAATCGGCCCCTGTTTTCGAAAAGAAACAAAAGGGGCCATCCATGCTGCAGAGTTCACCATGCTCAATGCAGCCGAGTTTGGCTTGGCCAAAGAAGAGAGGCAGTCTGGTTTGGAGGAGATTATCAGCCTGGCCATGGCTGGGGCAGGAATCGATGATTATCAACTTGCCTATGAAGATTCTACTGTATACGGTCAAACATTGGACATTGTGGTTGGTCCTGAGCAGATGGAAGTGGGGTCTGCCTCCATGGGCCCGCATCCTCTGGATGCGGAATGGGAGATATTTACCCCCTGGATCGGGGTGGGGTTTGGGCTGGAACGGCTTCTTATGTACACCCACAATACTCACAACATTCGGAAAGTAAGCCGGTCACTCAGCTATGTGCAGGGGATTCGGCTGAATATCTAAAAAGGTATATACATGTTCACGGAAAAAGAAGTTTTTCTCCAGGATGATTCCTATCTTACCTCAGTTCTGGCAAAAGCACATCAAGGGCTCACTTTAGATGTTGATGATATTTTATATCTATTGCATATAGAAGATGCTGACCAGCTTCAAGAGATTTATGATGCCGCCTGCAGGATTCGGGACACGTATTTTGGAAACAATGTTTACTTATATGGTTTTTTGTATTTAAGCACGTATTGTCAAAACAGCTGCGCATTTTGTTACTTTAGCCGGAATAATTCGAATTGCACCCGGTACCGCAAGTCTACCGATGAAATAATTCATGCTGCACGTATGTTGCAGGACTCAGGGGTCCATTTGCTTGACTTGACCATGGGGGAAGATCCATATTTTCATGACCGGTCCCAGGGTTCCCGTGCTTTGGTTCAGATGTTGGAAGATGTGCGAGCCGCCACCTCCCTGCCTTTCATGATATCCCCCGGTGTCCTTCCTTACCAGGTCCTCAAGGATATCAAGTCCGCAGGAGTTTCCTGGTACGCCTGCTACCAGGAAACCTATAGCCGGGAGCTTTTTAAACGCCTGCGGTGTGGACAGAGTTTTTCCCAAAGGTTGACGGCCAAGAAACAGGCTCAAGACCTGTGTTTTCTTACCGAAGAAGGCATTTTATGCGATGTGGGGGAGAGCTATGCGGATTTGGCCCAATCATTAATGGAGATGGGCCGGATGGACTTTGATCAGCTGCGGGCCATGACCTTTGTTCCCCAAGCCGGAACACCTCTGGAAACGCACAGGCCTGCCCAACCCGATTTAGAACAAAAGCTCATTGCCATTCTGCGCATTCTTCATCCCTCAAAGCTTATCCCTGCTTCTCTGGACGTCGGCGGGCTCCAGGGTCTGCAGGAAAGACTGGCCGCCGGAGCCAATGTAGTCACATCTATTGTCCCTCCGGGGTGCGGATTGTCCGGAGTGGCCAACCATGCATTGGATATTGAGAATTTCAACAGGACAGTGGAGCGCATTTCATCCAGAATCGACTCCTTGGGACTGCGTATCGGAACATTAGAAAGGTATACCCATTGGCTGCATAAAGCTTCTTCCAAATGGGTCAAAAATAACCAAGCACAATGAATGTGGCAATCATCGGCGGGAAGCTTCAGGGCCTGGAAGCCTGTTATTTGGCCCGGAAAGCTGGCTGGAACACGATCTTAATCGATACAAACATTCATACCCCCGCCTATAATCTGTGCCATGATTTTCTGCAATTCGATATCCATACCTGGCAAGATCGTGTCCAGGATTTGCGAGACATAGATATCATCGTTCCTGCCCTAGAGGACTTGCCTACTCTTCAGGTTATTGCCCGGATGAGTGATGACCTGGGTATTCCACTTCTCTTTGACCACCAGGCATATTCTGTATCCTCTTCCAAACGGTGTTCATACAATCTTTTAGCCCAGATAGGTATTCCAGTTCCTCCCAAGTGGCCGGAATGCGAGTTTCCTGTCATCACCAGGCCCGATGGACAGAGTGGGAGCAAAGATGTGCAGATTTTTACTGAGCAGAGTCCAGAGCTGCAAGATATACTGCAAAACCCAACATTGATTGCTGAGCAGTACATATCCGGAGATCTGTATTCCCTGGAAGTGATAGGAGTTCCCGGACAGTATCAGTCCATACAAGTTACTGATCTGGTCTTGGACCCCACCTTTGATTGCCAGCGGGTTATAGCTCCCAGCCTCTTGAGCGAGGACCAAACGGCCATCTTTGCGGACCAGGCCAAAGAAATCGCCCAGGCTGTCCAGCTGCACGGAATCATGGATGTAGAGGCCATTGTTCACGATGGTCAACTCATAACCATCGAAATCGATGCCCGACTTCCCAGCCAAACCCCGACTGCAGTATACTGGTCTTGTGATTTTAATATCTTAAAGGAAAGTATCAGTTCGTTTCTCCATGCCCGCAAGCCAGCTGGGGATATAATCCCCAGAAGGTATGTAGTATATGAGCATATTGCCGTCCAAAATAAACACTTGTCCTTTTGTGGAGAGCATTGTATTGCTCAGAGTAAGAATCTTGAACTTATTGACCATTTCATGGGAGCCGATGAGGCCATAACCAATGTGCACGCCGACCCTGGTCAGTGGACAGCTACCTTAATTTTTGCCGCCAGCTCCTGGGATGAGCTGTTCATAAAACGTTCACATTTCTATACTCAGGTATGTGAGACGTTCTCTCTGTACCCAATGGAAGAAAAGGACATATACAGATAAAGCTGGTTGCACCCGCAACCCAATTGGTTCGGCAACGAACTGAATCGCTTAAGGAAATTTTCTTGTTTTTATGGCAGCGACGTATGGATAAGGCACCATGACCCGTCTGAGCCCGGATAACATATCAGGTGTGAGCCATATTCTCAGTGACTACGACCTGGAGCTCCAGAAGAAAACAGGCTGTTCTTTAAAGGGGCTCTCTCTTCTGGCCTCTGGCTTATCCGAGCCTGAATTTACCCTCAGGAGCCAAAACTCCCTTTTTTGTGTTGTGCCCATTACAAGTGGGCAGGGCATTATTTCCGGATTTTCAGAGACGGTCTTGGAGATCATCACTTTTCTGGGATGTCGGGCCCAATTGGCTTCGATGCCTGACATCTCCGGATTTGCTGAGGCTTTTCAGGCCCGGTCGGATTTCATTTTCTGCGCAGATGATAATGATTTCGTCAGCTTGATTACAAATCCACAGTCAGTTGTCCATAATGACCAGGCCACAGCCAAAGGGTATGTCACCGCTCTTTCCCTGCATGCCGGGCACAGGCCGGGTAAAATTCTGGTCCTTGGTTGCGGTCCTGTGGGTCAAGCTGCTTTGACTGAGCTCCTTGAGGCCGATTTCCGTGTAGACGTGTACGATCCGGATACAGACAGGGTCGAAGCCTGGTATCGCAATCTCTGCCCCAGGCGGGATTTGACCCAGGTGCTGAGCAGCTTTCCCTGGAAACTCGATGAGTATGTGGGGGTCTTGGATGCCACTCCGGCCCTGGACACTATCGATCCCCGTCAGGTTCACCAGGACCTTTTGATAGCCGCCCCGGGTGTTCCCTTAGGATTGTCCCCGGACGCCTTGAGGCAACTCAAAGATCAGGTCATCCACGATCCACTCCAACTGGGGGTGGCGGTGATGGTGAGTATGTCTTTGAAAAATGCTGCATACTGAACGCGGGTTCCTTGACGAAGCGGGTGGATTTTTTGTGAATGTGTGCAAATGTTACAAGGCAATGACCCAAAGACGATATGGCTCAAGTATACAACAACGATACCAAAAAACGATTTTATAATAAAAAAGTCGATCTGTTTCGGATCATTTTCAAAATAAAATTGTGGCCGTCCCGAAACGGGGTCCTGCATGGCATAAAATCGATCACGCGGCTGGATAGGAAGCATGCCGTGGTCACCACCCATTGCAATGAAGAGTTTATGGTTCGAAACTCCAGGAATTGCCGGGCAGTCAGATGGTTACGAAACAAGTGGTTTGTCCAGACCTGTTCAGCATGCAATATTCCGGATTGGAAGCTGTCCAAGTTTTATGCCACCCGTTTTAACAGGCATTATGGGTCAACCCTCGAAGAGATGCATGACCAGGATGTGAAGGCTAAATAAAGTTCATTCAAGAAAAGGCCGTGTTTCACCATGAATCACGGCCTTTTGCATTTCAGTCTCTTCGTTTCCCAAAAACTTTTCATACCTGGCAGCAAATCGCAGGAAGATGGACGTTATGTATCATGCACTGAACGATTCCTTAAAGGCCGACATACTTGACAATGTGCCTGCAATTATCGCTTTCCATGACCTGGAGCAGAATATCGTCTGGGCTAATAAGGCCTATAGGGAGGCGACAGGTGGTTATCCTGAAAGTCTGAAGCCACAAAGGTGCTACTTCGTCTGGGGCCTGGCAGACCGTTGTCCCGACTGTCCGGTGACCAAAGCCCTGGCCACGGGAGAATCAGCTGAGGCTGAGCTTACCCCGATAAATCAGGAGGGGTGGCCCGAAAATCAGGGTTCCTGGCTGGCCAGAGCCGCGCCGATCAGGAATGAAAGGGGGGAGATCGTAGGTGCTGTGGAGACCGCCTTTGAGATCACCAAGCGGAAGAAGGCGGAGGAAGAAAAGCTTGAGGAGAGTGAAGAGCGCTATCGAGGCATCTTTGAACAGGCCGTGGACGGGATCTTTCTTGTGGACGGGACTGGAAACATCAAGGACTGCAACCCAGCAGCCTGCTCCATGCTTGGGTACCAGACGGAAGAGCTGCTGGAGAAAAGATTTACCGATCTCAATCCTGCTGATGATCTGGCTGAGCAGCCTTTTTATGGAGATGCTGTCCCAGGTGGGAAGCATGTGTGTATCGAGCGCGAGCTGCTGCGCAAAGATGGGACCAGACGGATCATGGAAGAGAGCTTCGTGGAGCTGCATAGCGGAGATATCCTGATTATGCTGCGGGACATTACCGACCGCAAGCAAATGGAGTTTGATTTGGTCAAGGAACGCAGACTGCTCCAGACTATTGTTGACAATATTCCAGTCATGATCACCCATTATGATCCGGACTCGAATATGCTCTACTTGAATAAACAGTTTGAGCAGACCGTTGGGTGGAGCACTGAAGAGGTCCAGCATATCGACATGTTGGAAAAGGTTTACCCTGATCCTGATTACCGCCGGCAGGTCTGGGAGTATATGCAAAAGGCCACCTCCGAATGGAAGGAGTTTTGTGTCCAGTCCAAACAGGGAGATATCATCGAATCTGAATGGTCCAACATCCTGCTGGAGAATGGGACCCAGGTCGGTATCGGCATAGATATTCGGGAGCGGAAGCGGGCCGAAACTGAGCTTCAAAAGAATCAGGCCAAGCTCCAGACCCTCATCGATCAGATTTCAGAGATGCTCTTTCTCCACGATTTTGAGGGCAACATTCTTGATGTGAACCAGAGGGCAGTTGACCAGTCCGGATACTCGCGGGAAGAGCTCCTGTCCATGCGGGTTCCTGATCTGGATCCTGATTATCGGGAAAGGGAGAAAGACGGGTCTTTTTGGGAAAATACAGAATGGAATCAATCGTGCATTTTCGAAGCCCGGCATCAACGCAAGGATGGCACAATTTTTCCAGCTGAAGTGACGCTCTCCAAAATAACCCTCGGGGGTGTTTCCTATGTCATGGCCTTAGCCCTGGATATCAGTGAACGGAAAAACTCCGAGGCCCTGCTCATTCAGGCCAAAGAGCAGGCCGAGGTAGCCAATCGGACCAAGTCGGAGTTTCTGGCCAATATGAGTCATGAGATCAGGACCCCACTGAACGGGATCAAAGGCATGATCGAGCTGGCCAACAGAAAGGCCGAGCGGCCCGAGCAAGCCAGGGAGTATTTGGAGCTGGCCGCCCAATCAACCGACCATCTCATAAGCATTATCAACGATGTCATCGATCTTTCCAAGATTGAAGCCGGGCATATCCAGCTCAATCGACAGCCTTTCTCCTTAAGAGACGTTCTGAAAGCGACCTTTTATCCGCTGCGGATAGCCGCTGTCAACAAGGAGCTGGGATTCGAGGTCCAGGTTGCCCCGGATGTGCCTGACTCCCTTGCGGGCGATGCGAACCGCTTTCGGCAGGTCCTGGAAAATATTGTCGGCAACGCGATCAAGTTCACCCATTCCGGAGAAGTGTCCATAGCATTAAGTCTGGCCGAAGACTTGGAAGATCGGGTCCGTATTTTGTGCACGGTCACGGATACCGGAATCGGAATCCCTTCTGCCGATGTAGAGGCCATTTTCGATAACTTTGGACAGTCGAGCCCAGCCATACAGGCAAAGTATGGCGGATCCGGGCTGGGGCTGGCTTTATGCAAGCACTATCTGGAAATGATGGATGGCCACATCTGGTGCTCCAGCCGGGAAGGGGAGGGGAGCACCTTCTCCTTTACCCTGGTCCTGGAAACGGACCATGCGGTTGGTGCTGATTCTCCATCACAAGAAGCAGATTCATCCCAGCCAGCCCCAGGGACCAGGGCACTCAAAATCTTAGTAGCAGATGACAGCAGAATGAATCAGATGTTCACCGCAGAAATTTTGAGAGACATGGGGCATGAGGTAGTGATCGCCGAGGATGGCCAAAAAGCCCTTGAGGCCCTGGCCAGGGACCGCTTCGATCTGGTCCTTATGGATATTCGCATGCCAAACCTTGACGGGCAGGAGGCCCTGCGGGCCATCCGCGAGGAGAGGGTGCCCGGAGTCAATCCCCGGCTTCCGGTCATTGCCCTCACCGCTTATGCCTTAAGAGAGGACCAGGAAAGACTCCTTGGTCAAGGCTTCGATGCCTATCTTTCCAAGCCGATTGATATCCAAAGCTTAGAAAAGACAATATCGAACATGGCCCGGGAAAAAGGATCTGAAGACTCTTCTTTTCCAGGTAAGTGAAATAGCCCTGCCGCGAAAGGCATGAACGCCTTATGCGTTGAACTGGCAACAGCCTGAGTTCTCCAATGTTTGTATCCTTGATCGCCAGCATCATCGCCTTAAGCATCGCCGCATTGGTCATTGTCACAGCCGGCAGCTGGCTGGCCCGGGTGGCTGATGAACTGTCCGACCGCACCGGTCTGGGTGAGGCTATGTTCGGGATTTTCCTGCTGGCGGGTGTGACCTCGTTGCCAGACTTCGCCGCAACCCTGAGCGCTGCGCTGGATGCACGGCCCGACCTGGCCATGAGCAACGTCATGGGCAGCATGGCGGCAAACCTCATGTTTCTGGGCGTTGCAGACATTGTCTACCGCAAGGCCAACCTGGAGCACGCAGCCGCCTCCCCCACCACCCTGATGCAGGCGGCTTTGCTGATCGTGCTGCTGTCACTGCCGCTCCTTGCCATC
>CAZUER010000048.1:0-25969 GCA_964619345.1 uncultured Desulfohalobiaceae bacterium | reverse complement strand
TGTACTTGGGCGGCGGATATCCGGAATTGCATGCCCGGGAATTGGCTGCCAACAGGGAGCTGCGGGAGGAGATCGCCCGCTATGCAGTCCAGGGCGGCCCGGTGTACGCCGAATGCGGCGGGTTTATGTATTGCATGCAGAGCCTGGAGGATGGGCAGGGAAACACGCATCCCATGCTCGGCCTGTTTCCATTCCAGGCCAGAATGGACAACCGGCTGCGGGCTTTAGGCTACCGCGAAGTCCGCCTGCTCCGGGATACCCTGCTCGGTCCGGCCGGCACGGTTATCCGGGGACATGAGTTCCACTACTCCTCGATCGTGGAAATGCCGGCTGATGTGCCCATGGTGTATTCCATCCAGGGTCGCAAGGGAGGGGATGCAACCATGGAAGGCTATGCAATGAACAATATCCTGGCTTCGTACGTGCATCTGCATTTCGCCTCCTGCCCCCAGGCAGCTGAAAATCTGGTCATATCCTGCCGCGAATGGTCTGGATCGTAACCGCACCGGCTCTCGAACACACAAGCATTCAGCTCCCGTCGCCAAGAGTTCAGGGAGCTTTTTTCAGGTGTTCGCCTGCGATTTTCTCTCCTAGAATATCAACATTGACATATCCTTTGGCAGCTGTCTCCTCTTTGCTTGGTCAATCCCACCCCGTGATTTCTCTTGTATCTTGAGCTTATCAGACCGGAGAGTTCCTGGCTGGAATTCTGAATCAAGTATCCAATCATCAGATATGTCTTTGTTGACATATACAGTCCAATGAACTATTCTCCCCTCCAATATCTTGTGCAAGGTCTTTCCCTGTGCTCCTTCTTTTTTGGGATTGGGCTTTTAACAAATTAAAATAATTGGAGGAATTATTCTATGTTGTTGCCCAAGTTCACATTGCATAGTCCTGGAACGACCGACGAGGCGTTCAATATTCTGTCCACATATCCGGAAAGCGCTATACTGGGCGGAGGGACCGACCTGGTAGTGTAAATGAAAAAAAGGGTGGTTGCTCCCCAAAACATCCTTTCTCTCCGCAAGATGAAAGCCTTGAACCATATAGGCAAGGAAAGAGGGACCATTCGCATAGGGGCAGCAGTTACTGTCGCTGACATCATCAACTCAAGCGTCTTTCCATCCTCGATGCGGACTTTGGTTCAAAGTGCCCAAAATCTGGGAACCCCGCTTATCCGCAACCGGGCCACCATAGGTGGAAATATCATGTCCGCCCGCCCAGCTGCCGATCTGATCTGTTCTC
Organism: uncultured Desulfohalobiaceae bacterium; assembly: GCA_964619345.1. GTDB lineage: Bacteria > Desulfobacterota > Desulfovibrionia > Desulfovibrionales > Desulfothermaceae > Desulfovermiculus. The sequence goes on along the minus strand of CAZUER010000048.1, from coordinate 24,721 downwards.
TTCTTTGCCTGGAGGCGGGTGTTGAGCTTATGTCATCTTCCGCCCGCCGGATTCTGTCCCTGCCGGAACTTATCCAAGGACCGGGAACAACAATCAGGAACCCGGGTGAAATGTTGACCACAATCATCATAAAGCTGCCTCCTGCCGGTACAGGGTCCGATTACCAGAGTCTGGGCATTCGCAGGGCCCAGGATATCAACATAGTCAACGTTTCCACGCTTCTTACCCTGGACGGCGATGGTATCGTGCAACGAGCTGGGTTGGCCCTGGGATGCGTCGGGCCCACGCATATTTTTTCCTCAAGCGCTGCAGAAATTTTGCACGGGCGAAAGATGACACCTGAGTTGGTGGATGAAACCGCTGCCGCCTGTGTTCATGACTGCGCCCCAATTGACGATTTCCGGTCCACTGCCGAGTACCGGAAGAAGATGGTCCAGGTTCTGACAAAGAGATCACTGCAGCAGGCTTGGAAACAAGCTGTGAATGTATAAGGAGGCTGATATGAAAAAGGTAATCAACCTTACGGTGAACGATTGTCCATATGAACTTGCGGTCAAAGACAACCAGACCCTCCTGGATATCCTGCGCCATGACTTAGGACTGACCGGTGCCAAGCGAGGTTGTGAGCAGGGCGATTGCGGCTCATGTACGGTGATCATGGACGGAAGGCCGATCAACTCCTGTCTGGTTCTGGCCCTGGAAGCCGATGGTGCATGTATTTTGACCATAGAAGGGCTGGAGACAGTGGAGGGCCTGCACCCTGTCCAGCAGGCCTTTGTTGATAAGGGAGCCGTTCAATGCGGGTTTTGCTCTCCGGGAATGATTCTTTCGGCCAAACATCTCCTGGAACATAACGAGGACCCCGCTCCAGAGGAAATCCGAAGGGCTATAGCCGGGAATCTGTGCCGGTGTACCGGCTATCAGAAGATCGTGGAAGCCGTCCAGTCCTGTGCCCAGAAAGCGAAATCCTAAGGAGACCATACTATGCCGTCTTTTGCCGCCATTAATAAATACACTCCGCGTATAGATGCCCCGGGAAAAGTGACTGGCAGGGCCTCATTTGCTGACGACCTGTCTCTTCCCGGCATGCTTTTCGGTCAGCTCCTGCAAAGCCCCTATCCCCATGCCCGGATATTGAACATAGACACCTCCAAGGCGGAAAAGCTGCCCGGAGTCAAGGCCGTGGTCACGGCCAAGGATGCCGGAATGGTCAAGTTCGGGGTCAGCCCGGCCCGATATGATGAAACCGTTTTCTGTCTGGACAAGGCCTTGCATGTGGGCGATGAGATCGCGGCCGTGGCAGCTGTTGACGAAGATACCGCCCGGGAGGCTGTATCTTTAATCAAAGTAGACTACGAAGAGCTGCCGGCGGTTTTGACCATTGAGCAGGCCATGCAGGAGGAGGCTGCTCAGCTCCATGCCGACTTTCCAGGAAATATCTGCGCCGAAGTGCATCAACACTTCGGGGATGTGGAAAAAGGGCTGGCCGAAAGCGACTATGTGCACACTGACAGCATGAAAAGCAAGCGTCAGGACGGAGGCTTTATCGAGCCCCAGGCATGCCTGGCCGATTACGATCTGCACAACCATTTGACTTTGTATTCCTCCACTCAGGTCCCCCATTATGTGCAGCGGATCATAGCCATGGTCTTGGGGCTTCCGATCGGAAAGGTTCGAGTTGTCAAGCCGTATGTAGGGGCCGGGTTTGGGATCAAGGCCTCGGCCAGTCCCCTGGAACTGGCCACCTGCCTCTTGTCCATGAAAACCAAAAAGCCGGTCAAGATGCGCTATTCCCGGGAGCAGGTCTTTATGCACGGCCGGGCCAGGCATCAGTTCACCCACAAAATGACCACCGGGGTGAAAAAAGACGGGACCCTGATGGCCTTAAAGCATGAATGCTACCTGGATGGCGGGGCCTACTCCAGCTTCGGCATCGCCACGGTGTATTACGCCGGGTCGATGCTTGGGGGTCCGTATAAGCTGCCCAACATGAGCTACGATGGATATCGGATCTACACAAACAAGCCGGCCTGCGGGGCCCAACGCGGACATGGGGCGGTCATCGCCCGGGCGGCCTTTGAGCAGCAAATGGATATCATGGCTGAAGAGCTGAACATCGATCCGGTGGATCTGCGGCTGAAAAACATGATGGAGGCAGGAGACGTGTCCTGTAACGAGCTGAGCATGAGCAGCCTGGGCATGCGGGAATGCTGTGAGGCTGTGCGGGACCAATCCGGCTGGTCGGCCAAAAAGGTAGAATATGACCAAGCAAAGAAAAGTGCGGGCGGCAGCCATATCCAAAGAGGGCTGGGCATGGCCTGCGGATTTTTTGTCTCCGGGGCAGGATATCCTATTTATCGATCCGAGACGCCCCACGGAACGATCATGATGAAGACCACAGAGGATGGGGGACATGTCCTCTTGTACACTGCCTCAGCCGAGATCGGACAGGGATCGGATACAACCTTTGCCACTATAGCTGCCGAAGCCTTGGGCTTAAGGCTTGAGCATATCCGCCTTATGTCCGGGGATACGGATTATGGGGTCGATCTTGGGGCCTATTCCAGCCGGCAAACTCTGATGACCGGGCATGCAGTCATCGAAGCGGCCCAGGACCTGAAAGAGAAAATTATCGACGTCTTGGCCCAGGAGCTGGGAATTCCTGCTTCCTCTATCGATATTTACAACAGCAAGGTCGTGTTTTCCGATCCAAACGTGGATTTCAGCCATCTGAGGACCAAGTACATCAAGGAACATGTGGGTTGGACGGACAATCCGGCCGGAGAAGAGTTCACTTTTTGCGAGGCCTCGCGCATCGCTTTTTTAAAGCGAGGAATCCTGGTGGGCACAGGAAAGTACAACCCCCCGAAACTGGGCGGCAGCTACAAGGGAGCGGCTGTGGGAACGTCACCGGCCTACGGCTGTTCAGCCCAGATAACCGAGGTAGAAGTGGACACAGAAACCGGAAAGATCACAGTCACAAATATGACTGATGCCCACGACTGCGGCCGGGCCATTAACCGCAGTTCTGTGGAAGGTCAGATGCAGGGTTCGCTGTCCATGGGCTTGGGTGAGGCCTTGTTCGAGGAAGTCAAGTTCGACCAGCAGGGACGGATCTTGAATGCCGATCTGGCCGAATACAAGATTCCGACCGCCCTGGACATGCCTCCGATTACCCCCATTATCGTGGAAAGCGATGAACCAAACGGTCCATATGGGGCCAAGGAAGTGGGGGAGGGGGCCATTATGCCCACCATCCCGGCCGTTCTGAATGCAGTGTATAATGCCACTGGAGTCCGCTTCTGGGAGCTGCCCCTGACCTGCGACCGGGTCTTGAAAGGCATAGAAGAACATAACAGAACAAAGTTCGGACCAGAGTAAGCTGAAGAGGTGCAAAGCTCATTGAAAAGCCTACAGAGAGGATACGTATAATGACTGACAGCGTCAAAAGAACCTACAGTGGTTGCACTCTGTGCTACCACAGCTGCGGCCTCGAGGTCGATGTGGCCGACGGCCGGCTTATTCATGTCCAGGGCCAAAAGTCACATCCCCTGAACAAAGGCTTTCTGTGCCCCAAAGGTCGGGCGACCATTGACCATGTCTACCATCCCAGCCGGCTCCAGCATCCGCTGAAAAAGGACGGGAATGACTTCAAGCAGATCTCCTGGGATCAGGCTCTGGATGAAATTGCGGGCAAATTCCAGGAAATCAAAGACCAATACGGCCCGCAGGCTGTGGCGTTTTTTTGCGGGTCGGTAGGAGTGGAAAACTTCGAGATGGTGGCCCTGACCCAGCGTTTCAGAGCCGCCTTCGGTTCCCCCAATTACTTCTCGGTGGAGAGCACCTGCTACCGGATGCGTATCCGCTGCCGGCAGATGACCTTCGGCAAATATCCGGTGGAGGAGCTCGATTCCAACCTGTACATCGTCTGGGGACATAACCCCAACGAATCCGACTTCCCTCTGCGTTTGGCTATAACCAAAAACCTGCGCAAGGGATCCAAGCTGGTGGTTATTGATCCCAAAAGGATTCAGCTGGCGGACAAAGCTGAGATGTATCTCCAGATTCGTCCAGGAACCGACGGGGCCCTGGCTCTGGCTCTGATCCATGTTATCGTCAATGAAAAGCTCTATGACCGGGAGTTCATCGATCGGTGGACCATGGGTTTCGATGATTTGGTTCCGCACATCCAGCAGTACACCCCGGAATGGGCGGAAAAAGTGACCTGGATCCCGGCCGAGGATATCAGCAAGCTGGCCCGTTTGTTTGCCACTACGAAAGGAGCGGCCATATACCAGGGCACCTGCACCCAGGACCAGCAGGCCAACGGCACTCAGACCGACCGGGCTCTGGCCATTCTGCAGATTATTGTGGGGGGCATCAATGTTCCCGGCGGATGGGTCTTAAGCCCTCGGTTACGGATCAAGAACATCTTTTTGCCCACCGAAGGAGAGGGTCAGCCTTTAGGTACTGATAGATATCCCCTGTTCTATGAACTCTGGGGGCGGACCAGCCCATACGGCATAGTTTCCATGGTCCCGGAAAACATCCCTGATAAGATCAAGGCTTTCATGGTCCTGGGCGGGAATCCCTTGGTAACCATGCCTGATACCAACGCCTTTCGCCAGGCATTCAAGCGCTTGCCTCTGTTGGTGGTTTATGAACAATTCATGACCGATACAGCAGCCATGGCCGACTACATCCTTCCGGCCACCACTCACCTGGAAGGCTGGAGTTTGGCCTACAACTACAATGTCTGTCATTGCCTGCCTTATCTGATGGTCCGCGAACAGGCCATCGAACCTGTGGGCGAATGTCGAGGTGTACTGGAGGTATATAAAGGTTTGTCCGAGCGCTTGGGCATGGATGAAACGTTTCCCTGGGCTTCGGAAAAAGAATTGGTCCAAGACCTGTTGGAACCCTGCCCCTTAGATTTCCACCATCTCCACCATGTGAAACCTGAAGGCGATTATTACCAGGACAAGGTGTACGAAACCACTCCAGATGCTTGGCGGACCCCTTCCAAGAAAATTGAAATCTTCAGCCAGGCCATGGCTGATGCCGGCTTCGATCCCCTGCCGACATACCTCGAACCGGAGAAGAGTCCCCAGGGGGGACGCTGGAAGGAACTGGGTGAGAGATATCCCTTGGTTCTGTCCACAGGTCAACGCGACCTGTTTTACACCGCCAGCCAGATGCACCATATCGATTGGCTGAGGAAGTATCGGCCAAGAGCGGTGGCAGAGGTCGGTCCGCAGACCGCAGAGGACTATGGCATCACTGACGGACAAGAGGTCATTATTGAGTCCGATCGTGGCCAGGCCCGCATGCAGGCCCAGGTGGATGATCGGGTTGCCGAAGGGGTGGTTCTGGTTCCCCACGGATGGTCGGGTCAGGAAAACTGCAATTTACTTACTGATTGCCAAAGCCGGGAACCGATCATGGGCTATCCTACATGGAAGTCTCAGCTTTGTTCGATCAAGGCGGTGTCCAACGTATAATGCGAAAAATTCGTTAGCAGGAGATGAAAATGGAGACAATAGATACCTTCAAATGTCCAGCAATGAGAGAGGACAACCAAGATGGTCCTGCATATAAGGCACCGGCTATCCACAAGGCCTTCGAACTGATCAGAACTGTGGTTCAATCCAGGCAGAGCCTGGGTATCATAGATTTGGCCCAGCAGCTGGGATACAGTAAAAGCACGACCCACGGCCTTGTTCATGCCCTGATCAGGGAAGGGGTTCTGGCCCGGGGACCAGGAGGGCGGAAGCTCTCACTGGGGCCTACCATTGCAGAGTTGGCCTTTACCAACTGGAACCATAATCTGGTGAATGAGCAGGCTCAGCCTGTACTTGACGACATTCGGGACCAGATCAATGAGACGGTTATAATGGGGGTACGTATCCGGAATCGGGTTTTACTCATTGCCACTTCTGAAGCAGCAAATTTTTTGAAAATATCCGCAGAAGTGGGATCGACCATCCCCCTTATGGGCGGTGCGGTGGGCAAAGCGTTCCTGGCTCAAGAAGATCATTTTCAGGCCGCTCAGTTCGTGGAGGAATACGGCCTTCGAGCGTATACCGACCGCTCCATTACTGATGTTGAAGAATACTTGGCTGAACTGAACAAGGTGCGGACCCAAGGGTATGCCTTGGATATCGAAGAGTACTTGCAAGGAATACGGGCTGTAGCCGTTGCTTTGAACAATATGCAAGGGCTTCCGGCCGCAGTTTGGGCTGTGGGGATTTCAGCGAACATGCAAGGGGAAAAAATGGACCGGGTGGCTGAAATCCTTACGGGAAAGGCGGATCTTTTACGGATGGTCTTGGATGAAGGCCCGGTTCACGCGGAGGATGAAGCCCTGGTGGTATAAATCACGCAAGTTGGCAACACCCGGGAGGTGTTCGCCAAGCATTACGGGCAACTGGCCCCTGTTGATGATGACGGGCAGGGGCCAGTTCCGATAAATGCACGTCACATTCTTTGCAAGAGTGGTGTTTCTCGTTGTTAGATGAGTGTACTGTTCATTTCAGTTTAATCATCAACAATCATCATCACGCTGGATGCTTTGACAAAGGCTTTGGCTTTCTTTCCTTCTTCCAGTCCGAGCCGTTTGACGGAATTGGTGGTAATCACCGACACCATCTCCTGCCCCCCGGGAAGCTCCAAGACGACTTCGCTGTTTACATCTCCCCACGTTATCTGCTTCACAGTTCCTTCCAGGGCATTTCGGGCGCTCATTTTCATAATGGATTCTCCTTTGTTTTCGATTCATGCCATTGATACTTTCCAGCCCAGTTCAACCACTTTATTCCTGGTAAAAATGGTTATTGACCAACAATAAACATACAAATCCAATTGTCCACTTATTTTCGCAAGGGCACGAATGTCCTTGTTATTCCCAATCTTTATCTGTTTTGATATATCATTATTGACATAGATATCACTTTTTGGGCATCATGCAGAGCATATCTTTCAGCAAGGAGCCAGTGCATGAACCCAACTCCCACCCCGCAAGCAACTGACGTCCAAATCCGGCGGGCAAAAGATCAGGGCCAAAGTGCATATGCAGCCCTGAATGCCTTTTTAAACAAGGTCAATGAACCGCTAGAGTTCCCAGAAGATGACCTTGCCCATTGGTTCCGGCACATAGAAGATGACAGCTCGGGACATCACTATCCCGTCCATTGGTTGTGCCTGGCCCGCCTGACTGAGGCAGCCCTGCTCACAGCAGCAGCCCGAGCCGATAGGGCCGATTTCCGGGGTGCAACCGACTTCCTGGCCAATCCACGCCGGATCAATGTCCATTATCTGAAATCATCCCGTTTTGTTCGCAAAAAACGGCATATGCCTTTATCTGAGCAATTTGGCTGTCCCGGACTTACACCCCAGGAAAACCTGCACCAGATGTCGCAAGAGACCATGCTCCATATTGCAGAAGAAGCCCTTCTTCCATCCTTGTATCAACGACTGGAAGGATCCACTCATACCAAGCACACATATCTTTCCAGCCTGAAAAAAAGAATGGAGAGAGTTGCTGAGACTCTCAACTTTCTGGCCTGCGATCGTATTTTCAATCCCCAAGACTTTCAAACCAAGCTCTGCCGCCTCTCTGCCCAGAAAAGAGAGTGGTACAGGTCACAATTGTGCAATTTTCATCCGGCCTGGTTTTGGCATTTGGGTCGGACAGTTTCTTTTTATCTGGGAAACTTCGCACTTCAAGACGTATCCACGAGATAAACAGAATTGGCAATTCTGTATGTCCCAAAATGACCCAGCAAAAAAAGAATGAGTCATATTGACCCATTGTATATTTATTTCAATTATTTTTTTTTTGTGCCTATATCTATCCATATTCGTTATAAAAAAATTCTAAAATTATTTACTTATTAATAATTTATAGATATTTACGTTTAATATTTGAAATATTTTTTCCCAATCATTTCTTTGTTTGTTCAAATTAACATTTCAATAAACAACCTATTTATTTATATATATAAAAAATGGCTTAGCATTTGCATAAAACTAAAAGCTTATATATACATTTTTTATTTTTTTTAAAATCATAAATTCCAACTTTTTTGATTAATCATAGTTAATTTTTTTTTTGATTAAATATTGCCAAGGAGTAGGGATACATGAAGGACGAATCGGGAATTTTAGAGGCAATTCCAGTTCAAGAGGCTGTGGGGATGGTTTTAGGTCACGATGTCACTGAAATCGTCCCTGGGACATTTAAAGGGCGAGCCTTTAAGAAGGGGCACATCATTCAGGGCAGGGATATCGAGCATTTGCTGCGCATAGGCAAGGAGCACATCTATGTCCTGAATATGGACAAAGGTTTTGTGCACGAGGATGAAGCTGCTCAGCGCATTGCCGCGGTTGTGGCCGGCCCTGGTTTGAAGTTTTCTGCTTCCAGTGAAGGCCGCATCAATATGCTGGCCGCCTGGAACGGCCTTTTAAAAGTTAAGACTGACCAGCTGGAGGCCGTCAACGCTATTGACAATGTGGTGGTGGCCACAGCTCACACCAATCAACAAGTGGACAAAGGGCGTGCTGTGGCCGGTACCCGGGTGATTCCTTTGATCATTGATGAAAAGACCCTCCAGGACGTCGAAAACGTGTGTTCCCAGGGACCAGCCATTGAGGTCCTTCCGTTCCGTAAGCTGGCTGTGGGCATGGTCACCACCGGAAGCGAGGTCTATGCAGGGCGCATCCAGGATGGCTTCGGCCCGGTGGTCAGGCAAAAGCTGGCAGAACTGGATTGCTCTGTAACCAGCCAGGTCTTTGTCTCCGACGACTTGCATATGACCGTTCAAGCTGTTGAAGACCTGATTGGAGAAGGTGCAGACATGATCGTGCTCACCGGCGGCATGTCCGTAGATCCGGATGATGTGACCCCATCCAGCATCAAGGCCGTTGCGGACCAGGTCGTATCCTACGGTTCACCAACATTTCCCGGGGCCATGTTCATGCTGGCCTATAAGGGCCGGATACCCATCATCGGCTTGCCCGGCTGTGTAATGTATTACAAAGCCAGCATCTTTGACCTGATCATTCCCCGTTTAGTGGCTGGTGATCTGGTCAGGGCAAAGGATATCAACACATTGGGTCATGGCGGTTTCTGTGCCGGATGTTCACCCTGCCGATACCCCATTTGTCCCTTTGGGAAAGGTTGATCCACTTTTTACCCAGCAACAGAAAAAGGAGAATGTCATGCTCAAAAGAACCTTGATGATAAACGGCCTGGAAAAAAAGCTGGTGGTTGATCCGGAAGAAAGCCTGGCCAATGTCTTGCGCAACCAGCTGTACCTGACCGGAACCAAGGTAGGCTGCAACCAGGGCCAATGCGGGTGCTGCAGCGTGATCCTGGACGGCAAGGTGGTCCGCTCCTGCATCACCAAGATGAAGCGGGTCCAGGAAAATGCCGACATCTGTACTATTGAAGGCATTGGGCGGCCAGGACATCTCCATGCCCTGCAGCTGGCCTGGATGGTCCACGGGGGGGCCCAGTGCGGCTTTTGCACTCCCGGATTCATTGTGGCCGCCAAGGGGCTGCTGGATGAAAACATCAATCCTTCAAGGGAGGATGTGCGGGACTGGTTTCAAAAGCACCGTAATGCCTGTCGCTGCACCGGCTATAAGCAGCTGGTGGATTCGGTCATTGATGCGGCCAAGGTCCTGCGTGGTGAGATGACCATGGAAGACCTGGCCTTCAAATTGCCGGCCGATGGGAAGGTGTGGGGCGGCTCTATGCCCCGGCCCAGCGCCGAGGCCAAGGTCACCGGGACCTGGGACTTCGGTCGCGATCTGGGCCTGTACATGCCCGAGAGCACTTTGCAGCTGGCCCTGGTCCAAGCCGAGGTCTCCCACGCCAAGATCAAATCCATCGACACCTCGGCCGCGGAGAAGATGCCCGGAGTGCATGCGGTGCTCACCCATAAGGACGTCAAGGGCAAGAACCGGATCACCGGGTTGATCACCTTTCCCACCAACAAGGGAGACGGCTGGGACCGGCCCATTCTGTGCGACACCAAGATCCATCAGTACGGAGACGCCATCGCCATTGTCTGCGCAGACACGGAAAAGCAGGCCCGGGCCGCTGCCAAGGAAGTCAAGGTGGAGCTGGAAGAGCTTCCGGCCTACATGAGCGCCCCGGAGGCCATGGCTGAAGACTCCATTGAGATCCACCCCGGCACGCCCAATGTGTATTTTGAGCAAAAGCTGGTCAAAGGCCAGGACACCAAGCCCATCTTCGACAAGGCCGATGTGGTGGTCGAAGGGGATTACTATGTCGGCCGCCAGCCGCACATGCCCATGGAGCCGGACGTCGGCTTTGCCTATATCAATGAAAACGGCAAGCTGGTCATCCAGTCCAAGTCCATCGGCCTCAATCTGCATCTGGGCATGATTGCTCCGGGCATGGGCGTGGAGCCGGAAAACGTGATCATGGTCCAAAACCCCACCGGCGGCACCTTCGGCTACAAGTTCAGCCCCACCCTGGAGGCCCTGGTGGGCGTAGCCGCCCTGGCCACCCAGCGGCCGGTATTCTTGTCCTACGACTATCACCAGCAGCAGACCTATACCGGCAAGCGCTCGCCCTTTTTCATCAACCTGCGCATGGCCGCAGATAAAGACGGCAAGCTGCAGGCCATGGAGAGCGACTGGAGTGTGGACCACGGACCGTATTCCGAATTCGGCGATCTGCTGACCGTTCGTGGGGCCCAGTACATCGGAGCCGGCTATGATATCCCCAATATCAGAGGTATGGGGCGGACTGTATGCACCAACCATTCCTGGGGCTCAGCCTTTAGGGCTTACGGCTCACCGCAGTCTGAGTTCTCTTCTGAGGTCCTTATGGATGAGCTGGCTGAAAAGCTGGGCATGGACCCCTTTGACCTTCGCTACAAAAATATCTACCGCGAAGGATCAACCACCCCCACAGGTCAAAAGCCGGAAGTCTTGAGCCTGGAGAAGATGATGGATAAGCTCCGGCCCAAGTACGACGATGCTGTGAAGCGGGCCAAGGCCAACTCCACCGACAAGGTCAAGCGGGGGGTGGGCATTTCCGTCGGGGTGTACGGTGCCGGCCTGGACGGACCGGACACGGCTCAAGTTGATCTGGAACTTAACCCGGACAACACCGTCTCCGCCTTCTCCACCTGGGAGGATCACGGTCAGGGAGCCGACATGGGCCTTTTGGGCACAGTGCACGAAGGCCTGCGCCCCTTGGGGCTCGGCCCGGATCAGATCAAGGTGGTATTGAACGACACGGAAAAATGCCCGGACGGCGGGCCGGCCGGGGGCAGCCGCTGTCAGGCTATGATCGGGCGGGCTGCCAGTGTGGCCGCTGAGAATCTGCTCAGCGCCATGCGCAAGGACGGCGGGTTCATGACCTACGATGAGATGAAGGCCGCAGGAAAGGAAACGCGGGTCAGCGGGACCTGGACCGCTCCGGCCAATGCCTGCGACGAAAACGGCCAGGGCAATCCTTTTGCCTTCTATATGTACGGGGTGTTCATGTCCGAGGTGGCCGTGGAGGTGGAGACCGGAAAGACGCAAGTAGAGAAGATGACTCTGGCGGCCGATCCTGGAGTGATCAACAACAAACTGGTCGTGGACGGCCAGAACTACGGCGGTCTGGCTCAGGGCGTCGGTCTGGCCTTGACTGAGGACTTTGAGGACATCAAGAAGCATTCCACTCTGGCCGGAGCCGGATTTCCGTATATCAAGCAGATTCCGGACGACATGGAGCTTATCTATGAGGAAACCCCAAGGCCCGACGGCCCGACCGGGGCTTCTGGCATAGGCGAGCTGCCCCTGACCAGCCCCCATGCATCCATCATTAACGCCATCGCCAATGCCTGTGGGGCCAGGGTGCGGGAACTCCCGGCCCGGCCGGAGAAGGTCCTGGCCGCCATGCCATAAAATGTTTGAGGGACGGGGAAGACCCGTCCCTCAAACATTTTATATATTTATAACTTCACCCCCCTGACCCTCTTTGCCAAGCTGCGCAAAGCCGCAGCAGGGAGGGGAATCAGAGGATCAAGCGTATCAGCCCATTCGTGGGCTGGGTTGTCAAGATCTTACGTAGACCAAGATCCTCGGATTTATAGCATGAGCAGACGGCTAAAGTTCCCCGCCCTGGGCAGAGCGGGGACAGGGGAGGGTCGTCATGAGGACAACACCCTATGTATAATAATTTGATAGCGTGAGGGTGAGACCACATGGATCAATCTGAACTCAGGGACCTGGAATATCTGTGTATTCAGGAGGAGTGGGCCTTCTGCCGAGCCGCATGCCCCTTGCACATGGACGCCCGCAGCATGTGTCTGGCCTTGCAGACTGGAGACACAGCCAAGGCCAGAGCCGTTGTGGACAAGACCCTGCCTGTGGCCGACATCCTGGGCCGGATCTGCGAAGCCCCGTGCGAAGCGGCCTGTAAGCGGAAGGAGGCCGGCGGGGCCGTTCGCATCGGCCGGCTGGAAAAGTTCTGTGTAGGCTCAGCTCCACGCCGGGGCAAGCCCATGAAAGTGCCGGACCGGGGTCGCCAGGCGTCTGTTCTGGGCTGCGGCCTCAGCTCTTTGACTGTGGCCCATGACCTGGCCCGCAAGGGCTATCGAATCCAGGTTTACCACCAGGAAGCTGGCCCAGCTGCAGACACAGTTCGGTCCCTGCCCCAGCCGGTGCCCGAAGCGATCGTCAAACAGGAGCTGGAATATCTGCAGAAGTTGGGAGTGAGCTTCCAGGCAGCCACTTTGGACTCACATCTCCTGCAGGACCTTTTGTCCGGGCCGATTCCTGTCTATGTGGGGCTGGAGGCGGTCCCACCCGGGATCCTGTCCTTTTCCCTGGACCAGATTGACTCTCAAACCCTGGCCGGACCGCAAGAAGGGCTGTTTGTGGGCGGTTTGTCCGATTCATCCACCCATCAGGCCATCGTTCAGGCCAGTCAAGGCCGGATTGCAGCCGTGTCCATGGATCGCTTTACCCAAAAGGCCTCTATGACTTCCGACCGGGGTAAGGAAGGCCCTGTGCCCACCCGCCTGGTGACCAGCCTGGAAGGTGTGGAAGAGCTGCCGCCGGTGTTGTCCGAATCCCAAGACCGGGACGAGGACCTGCAGATCATCCAGCAGGAGGCTGCCCGCTGCCTGGCCTGCGAATGCATGATCTGCGTGCGAAGCTGCCCCTTTTTACGGGCCTTTGGCAGTTACCCCAAGAGCTACGTCCGTCAGATCTACAATAACGAGTCCATCGTCAAAGGCAGCCATCAGGCCAACACCTTGATCAACTCCTGCATGCTCTGTGGCATGTGCACCACTTTGTGCCCCAACGACTTTCCCATGGCCGAGGTCTGCCTGGGCTCCAGGCAGCGAATGGTGGACCGGGGCAAGATGCCTCCTTCGGCCCACGACTTTGCCCTCAAAGATCTGGACTTCAGCCGCAGCCAGGATTTCTTTCTGGTCCGCAGCGACCCGAAAAAAAAGGAGTGCGCCTGGCTCTTTTTTCCCGGCTGCCAGCTGTGCGCCACCCATCCGGAGCAGGTGGAAGCGGCCTACACCTGGCTGCGCGAAAATCTTGACGGAGGAGTGGGGCTGGCCCTGGCCTGCTGTGGGGCTCCGGCTCATTGGGGCGGCCGGCAGGAGCTCTTTCTGGACGCCTCCGGACAGCTGCAAAGCGAGGTGCAGGAGCTGGGCAATCCCCGCTGGATCGTGGCCTGCCCCTCCTGTCAAAGCGTTCTGGAGCTCATGGACCCTGCCCCTCGCCAAATTTCCTTGTGGGAGGTTCTCGGTTTGCAGAAGGCCAACCTGCAGGCCCCTGCCTGGGTGCAGACCGCCTGTCTGGTCGATCCCTGCTCCGCCAGCAGCCTGCCCAGCCTGCGCCAGGCTGTCCGGGATCTGATCCAGACCGAAACCCTGCACGAGCCCCTGTTGAACGAATCAGAAGCGGCCTGCTGCGGTTTCGGGGGGCTGGTGGCCAACGCCAACCCGGACATTGCCGCCCAAGCGGCCCGGGAAAGGGCCGAAAGCTGTGCCCAGGATGCCCTGACCTACTGCGCCATGTGCCGGGACCAGCTGGCCAGGTCCGGCAAACGCGCGGCCCATCTGCTGGATCTTGTTTTTCCTGGCCGGAGTGATCCCTTTGCCCGGCCGGCTACCGGACTGTCCACTAGCCGGGGTAACCGGCGCTGGCTCAAGGACCGCCTGCTGCAAACCATTTGGCAGAAACCGGGCTTGGCCCGACCCGACTATGCCGGCATTCCCCTGACCATACCCGAGCAAGCCCGTCAGATCCTGGAAAAACGGCGCATCCTGGATAGCGATATCCAGCAGGTCATAGCCACAGCCCATACTCAGGGTCAGCTCTTTTTCGATCCTGAGTCTGAAACCTATCTGACCAGCCGGCAACTGGGCCAGGTTACCTTTTGGGTCCACTACACCCCTCAGGAGGATGGTGCCTGCCTGATCCACACCGCATACAGCCACCGGATGCAAATCCGCGAGGTCAGCACCAAGGAGCCGGAATGAAAGTCAACCAAGAGTTTCGCCCCCAGTCAGGCCAGTGGGAGTGCGCCACCTGTCAGGCCCCGCTTCAGCCCGGACAGGCTGAGCTGTACTATCTGGAGAATACCTTCAGCGTCAGAGTACTGGTCTGCCCTCGGTGTGAACTGGCATTGATTCCGGAAGACATGGCCACTGGCAAGATGCTGGAGGTGGAGCAACTTTTGGAAGACAAGTAAGATGCAATCAGCCTACACCTCGCCGGTCATGCGTCAGGCCCTGGACGATGCCCTCCGCCCTGGAGGGCTGACCGGGACCATCCAGGCCCTGGAGCATATGCCCCTGCCCCAGGGAGCCACAGTCCTGGATGCCGGGTGCGGTCCGGGCCGGACAGCCGCCTATCTCCAGACCCAGGCCGGCTGCCGGGTTATTGGAGTGGACCGGGAGATCAAGCTTCTGCCCGATTGCTGCGGCAGCAATCAGAATCTGCTCTTTGCCTGCGGAGATATTTGCGATCTGCCTTTGCCCGATACCTGTGTGGACGCTGTCTTCTGCGAGTGTGTGTTGACCCTGCTGGCTGAAGCTTCCTTGGCCTTGGGCGAGTTCTACCGGATCTTAAGGCCCGGGGGTATACTGTACTGCAGCGATATGTATGCCC
This sequence comes from uncultured Desulfohalobiaceae bacterium, assembly GCA_964619345.1. Taxonomy (GTDB): domain Bacteria; phylum Desulfobacterota; class Desulfovibrionia; order Desulfovibrionales; family Desulfothermaceae; genus Desulfovermiculus. Next base: position 9,559 of record CAZUER010000048.1, on the reverse strand, counting down.
GGAACAGTTATGCCACCCAGGCTTCGGACCGGTTCGGAACCTGTCTGACCACCCTGATGGCCCTGGATGGATTGCGCAGGAAACTGCAGGACCAGGGGTTCACTGTCCTGGCCGAGCAGGACCAGACCCGGCTGCTCACCGAAACAGCCGGCCGGCTGGTATTTGAGTATGGCTCCACCCAGCTCTTTTGGCAGGCGGTCCTGGGGCCGGCCGCCGGGAGTGGATGCGCCTCCAGAGTTCAGGCCCTCAGACCGGGCTATGCTCTGTTTATCGCTCAAAAGGACACTGATCATGACTGATGACGATACCTTGCTCAGCATTCTGCCCTTGGCTCAGAAAGGGTACTGCTGCAGTCAAATCATTCTCTTGCTGGGTCTGGAAGCCCAAGGCCAGACCAACCAGGCCCTGATCCGGTCCTCTTCCGGATTGTGCCACGGCATAGCCGGAGCCGGACATACCTGCGGGGCCCTGACCGGAGCGGCCTGCCTCCTGGCCTTGTATGCCGGGAAAGGAGAGGAGAATGAAGAAGAGGACGAGCGCCTCCCCCTGATGCTGGAAAGCCTGGCTCACTGGTTCGCTGAGTACACCTCCGGCTTTGGGGGATCCGCCTGCACAGACATTCTTGGGGAATCGGCCGCAAGGCCGGATCCCAATGTCTGCGGCCGCCTGATCGCCGACACCATGGATCAGGCCCTGGCCATTCTGGTGGACAATGGCTTTGATCCAGGAGAGAGCCCGGATGCCCTATGACCGGCAAACCCAGAGCCTGTGCCCGGTGTGCCTGACCCGCATTCCGGCCTGGCGGGTCTCTTCTGAACGAGACACGGTATCCTTGGTGAAGGAGTGCCCCCAGCACGGGGAGTTTTCCACTGTCATCTGGCGGGGAACTCCGGCCTTCGCGGACTGGAAACGGCCCAAGATTCCGTCCCAGCCCCCGGTCTGCCATACCCGGACTCACAACGGATGCCCGTTTGACTGCGGGTTGTGCCCCCAGCACGCCCAGCACACCTGCACCACCCTCCTGGAGGTGACCACTCGATGCAATCTGGGCTGTCCGGTCTGCTTTGCCTGCAGCGGTCACCCCACCCCCGACCCGGATCTGGCCTCCCTGCATGACAACCTGGTCCATATCCGGGCCACTGCCGGGGCCTGTACCCTGCAGATCTCCGGAGGAGAACCGACAACCAGGGAAGACCTGCCGGAGATCATCCGCCTGGCTGCGGACCAGGGCTTCGGGCTGGTGCAGCTGAATACCAACGGCCTGCGTCTGGCCCGGGAGCCGGAGTATGCCCAGGCCCTGACCCGGGCCGGGCTGGAATCTGTCTACCTGCAGTTCGATTCATTGCGGGATGGGGCCTTGCGCGAGTTGCGGGGCGCACCCCTGGCCGGGGAGAAGAAAAAGGCGGTCCAGGCCCTGGCTCAGGCCGGCTTGGGCATTGTCCTGGTCCCCACCCTGGTCCCTGGTGTGAACACTGAAGATATCGGGGATCTGGTCCGCTTCGCTCTGGACCACCACCCGGCAGTCCGGGGAGTGCACTTCCAGCCGGTGAGCTATTTCGGGCGCTATCCTCACCATCCGCAGGACAGGGACCGTCTGACCCTGCCCGAGATCATGCGGGCCCTGGAGGAGCAGACCCAGGGCCTGGTTCACATTCAGGACTTTCAGCCCCCGGGCTGCGAGCATGCCCTGTGCTCCTTTCACGCCGCCTATATGCGCACCCCAACCGGCGGTCTGCAGCGCCTGGGCCGCAGCTGTTGCCAATGCGGACCGGAAGAGGCCGCAGTCGGGGCCAGGCAGACCGTGCGCCTGACTGCCCAGCGCTGGCGGCATCCGGGACCGCAGGAGGCCACACTCTCCTCTGCAGACGACCTGGACCGATTTCTGCTGCAGGCCAGGCAGCAGACCTTCACCATTTCGGCCATGGCCTTTCAGGACGCCTGGACCTTGGACCTGGAGCGCCTGCAGGGCTGCTGCATCCATGTCCTGGCCCCGGATGGACGACTGATTCCTTTTTGCGCCTACAACCTGACCGCAGCCAACGGACAGCCCCTGTACAGGGAATGTAGGTAAGCCTCTCATGCCTGCAGGGAGAATGCAGAATAGATCTGTCTTGTTTGACATATCCGGCCTTGGAGCATATCGTTTTTCTTTTCTTGTTTGCCTCATTCCATTCCCATGCACAAAGAGAGTAGGATATGAAAACACAGGAATTTTTATCTGCCCTGGGTATTGAAGGCCAAAACGTCGGATCTTCCACCGGACGTGAATGGCCTGGAACAGACAGCCACGGAGAAATTGCCAGCGTCTCCCCGGTTGATGATCAGGTCATTGCTTCCGTCTATAAAGCCTCGGCAGAGGACTACCAGCAGGTGGTAAGGACCGCCCGGGAGGCCTTCTTAACCTGGAGAACCACTCCGCCTCCGCAGCGGGGAGAGATCGTGCGTCAGATCGGGCTCAAGCTCCGGGAATATAAAGATCCCCTGGGCCGCCTGGTTTCCTATGAGATGGGCAAGTCCCTGCAGGAAGGCTGGGGCGAGGTCCAGGAAATGATCGATATCAGCGACTTCGCCTTGGGCCAGTCCCGCCAGCTGTATGGATTCACCATGGCCTCGGAGCGCCCCAATCACCGCATGTACGATCAATACCACCCCCTCGGACCTGTAGGAGTGATCACCGCCTTCAACTTTCCAGTGGCGGTTTGGTCCTGGAACGCCTTGAATGCCGCTGTCTGCGGTGATGTGATCATCTGGAAGCCGGCCTCCCAGACCCCGCTGACCGGCATCGCGGTCCAGAAGATCGTATCCCAGGTCCTGGCAGACAATGACTTGCCGGAAGGGATTTTCAACCTCATTGTGGGCAGCGGGAAGGACATTGGCCAACGCATGCTGGAAGACAACCGGATTCCGCTCATTTCCCTCACCGGTTCGACCCAGGTCGGACGCCAGGCCGCCTCGGTGGTAGCCGGGCGATTGGGCAAGTCCATTATGGAGCTGGGCGGAAACAATGCCATCATCCTCACTCCCAGTGCGGACATGCAAATGGCCGCCCCCTCCATTGTCTTCGGGGCAGTGGGTACCGCCGGCCAGCGCTGCACGAGCACCAGGCGCCTTATCGTGCATGACAGCATCTACGATCAGGTCAAGGACATGCTGATCAAGGCGTATCAAGGCTTGAAAATCGGCAATCCTTTGGATGAATCAAATCATGTCGGTCCCTTGATTGATAAACAGGCGGTCCAAACATTCACTGCTGCTTTGGACAGGATTCAGAAAGAAGGCGGGACCATTCTGTACGGCGGTGATGTGCTGTCCGGTCCCGGGTACGAATCAGGCTGCTATGTGGTCCCGGTCCTGGCTGAAGCTGAAAACCACTATCCCATCGTGCAGGAAGAAACCTTTGCTCCCATATTGTATCTGATCAGATACACCGGCGGGGTAGAAAACGCCATCGCCCTGCACAACGATGTTCCCCAAGGCCTGTCTTCATCGATTTTCACCACCGACATGCGGGAGATGGAGATCTTCCTGTCCGCTGCCGGTTCGGACTGCGGCATCGCCAATGTGAATATCGGTACCTCAGGAGCCGAGATCGGAGGAGCATTCGGCGGGGAAAAAGAAACAGGAGGCGGCCGGGAGTCCGGATCCGATGCCTGGAAAGCTTACATGCGGCGGCAAACCAATACTATCAACTACGGGTCGGATCTTCCTTTGGCCCAGGGCATAAAGTTCGACATCTAAAAGGTCTTTCTCTCTCCATGCCCGTCAATCAGCTCGAATCCTGGATCTCACTCCAGATAGAACACCCCCGCAAGGCCATTCTGACCAGGAAGGCCTTGCGGGAGTGGCAAACAAAGAAGCTCCTGCAGACCATCTCCCAGACCCGAGAGCACAGCCCATGGTACAGGAAAAGGCTCAGCGGGCTTTCTGTGCCGGATAACGGGTCTCTAGATCACATCCTGCATACCCTGCCCTTGACCACAACTGACGACTTACGCAACCACGGCCAGGAAATGCTCTGCTGCTCCCTGGCCGACATCCAGCGGGTGGTCACCCTGCACTCATCCGGAACCAGCGGATTGCCCAAACGCATCTTTTTTACTGCCACCGACCTGGAGCAGACCAAAGATTTCTTTCAGTACGGCATGCGTCTGGTGGCCGGGCCGGGAGACACCGTCCTTATCATGCTGCCCAGTGAACGGGATTTCGACGTGGGCACCCTTCTGATGGATGCCCTGAATCGGGCCGGCTTCTCGGCCCAGGTCCAATGGCCGGCCCATGATCCCCGCCTTGTGGCTCGGGCTGTTTGCCAAACTCAGGCCAATTGTCTGGTGGGCATGCCCCAGCACCTCCTGCCTCTGGCCCGGGACCCTGAGCTTGCTCAAAAAACGGCCCCTTTCATTAACAGCGTCCTGCTCTGCTCCGACTATGCCGCCCCATGCGTCGGGCAGGCCATAGCAGACAACCTGAAGAGCCGGGTGCACCTGCATTACGGTTCAACGGAATCCGGTCTGGGCGGAGCAGTGGAGTGCCGGGCCGGGCAAGGCTGTCATATTCGGGAAAACGATCTTCTCTTTGAGGTTATAGACCCAAAGAGCGGGGAGCCGCTTCCTGAAGGCCATGACGGGGAGCTGGTCTTCACCACTCTGACCCGCACCGGGATGCCTCTGCTTCGATATCGCACCGGCGACTGGGGCAGGCTGAACTTCCAGCGCTGCGCATGCGGAAGCATCCTGTCCCGTCTGGAGAACCTGCAGGGACGGCTGGACAACGTCCTCAACCTGCCGGGAGAGGAGACCGTGTCCCTGGCTGAGCTGGATCAGGCCCTTCTGGCTCTGCCCCAGATAACTTCCTATACAGCCAGCCTTCAGGGCTGCCCAGAGCACAGATCCTTCCAGCCAGATGCCTACCTATCCATAGGCGAGCTCTCCATCGCCTTGGCCACTATCTCAAACCCGGAATCATATATCACAGATTCTGCCCGAACGGCTGTTTCCAGAATTCCAGCCGTACACCGGGCATTGACCTCCTCCGGCCTGACCCTTACCGTGACCAGAACAGATGCTCATCCCTATCCAGGGCATACAGCCAAGCGGCTGCTCCAGAACACAAGGTAGGAAACAGACGGATTAATCTATGCGAGAACTCCTTGAATTCACCCACAGTGAGCTCAGGTCAGGCCGGCCTGTGGTCTGTGCAGTCATCGTCACCAGCAGCGGTTCCACTCCCCGCAGCACAGGATCGCGGATGTCCGTATCCGTGGACGGCCGTTGCCAGGGAACAGTGGGCGGGGGACCGGCCGAGGCCATGGCCCAACGCCAGGCCCAAACCGTGCATCAGAGCCAGGACAGCTCCCTGCTCATCCTGGACCTGACCGGCAAGGAAGCCGCAGATGCAGGGATGATCTGCGGCGGGAAACAGGAGATCCTCCTGGAGTACATTTCTGCCGACCTTGAAAATATGGAGATTTTTTCCCGCTTGCTGGCCAGCTGGGATCAAGGGCAGGGCGGCTCTCTGTGCACGGTCTTTGTGCAGGAATCCGAGAGAATACGCATCGTGGACAGGACATTGGATCCTGGATCATTCTCGGAATCCGTACCTTTCTCCTTGAGGGAGCAGGCCAGGAAAACAGCCCAAAAATCGAGTCTGCCTGCAGTTGCCCGGGAGGATGTCTACACCCTTCTGGTCGAGCCCATTCGTCCGCCCGGAACCCTGTATATCGCCGGGGCCGGGCATGTGGGCAAGACCACAGCCGACCTGGCCGCCTATGTCGGTTTTCGAACCTTTATAATCGATGACCGGGCCGATTTCCTCATTCCTGAACGATTTCCCCAGTCCAGCAGCCTGCTCCACGCCCCGGAGTTCGAAACCTGCTTTGAACATTTGGACATGCCTGCGGACAGCTCCATTGTCATCGTGACCAGAGGACATGTGCACGACAAGAACGTCCTGGCTCAGGCCCTGCAGACCAAAGCCAAGTATATCGGAATGATCGGGAGCACAAAAAAGCGGGACGCCATCTATGATGCCCTGAGCCGGCAGGGTGTGGCCCAAAGCCAGCTGGACAGGGTCCATTGCCCCATCGGACTGTCTATCGGGGCGGACACCCCGGAAGAGATTGCGGTCAGTATTGTGGCTGAGCTGATTCAAGAGCGGGTCAAGGTGGGGTGAAGGGGTTTTCGGGCCAGAGTTCAGGAGCTCCTTATGGTCAAGGATCCTGCCCAATCCATTTCTGGAACCGGCCATTGGGTTGATCGGGCGGAGTATCCTTTTGCCTCCCATTACTTTCGGGTTCCGGCGGGCAATCTGCACTATGTTGATGAGGGCAATGGTCCGCCGGTGGTCATGGTTCACGGCAATCCGACCTGGTCCTTTGTTTACCGCAAACTGATCAAGGAGCTGCGGACGGAGTACCGCTGCATTGTCATGGATCATCTGGGTTTCGGCCTGTCCGATAAACCCAGAGATTGGAGCTATCTGCCCCGGGACCAGGCGGCCAATCTTACCGCTTTGATTCAAGCCTTGGAATTGAAGAACATCACCCTGATCGGGCAGGACTGGGGCGGACCAATCAGTCTGTCCTATGCTGTAACCCGCCCTGAGAATGTTTCCGGTCTGGTGATCATGAATACCTGGGCCTGGCCGGTCAATCACGATCCGTACTATATTGCCTTCAGCAGGATTATGGGCAGCCCGATGGGGCGGATATTGATCCGGCGCTATAACTTTTTTGCCCGATCAATCATGCGCCAGGTATTTGGAGATAAGCGAAAGTTGACTGATGCTGTACATGAGCAGTATTTGCGGGCTCTTGCCACCCCTGAAGAGCGCACAGGATGTGCGGAATTCCCAAAACAGATCATCAAGTCCACTCCATGGCTGAAGCAGATTCGGGATCATCTTTCCGTGTTGAGGGACAAGCCTGTACTCATCGTCTGGGGGATGAAAGATATTGCCTTCAGAAGAAGAGAGCTCAAACAGTGGATGCATATCTTCCCTCAGGCCCGGACAGTTCGTTTGCCCTCGGTCGGCCATTTTGTGCAGGAAGAAGCGCCTGATGAACTTGCCGAAGCGGTTGTTTCCTTTCTCCAGGACACTCCAGAAATCGAAAGCTCGAACTGAGTTTCAGAATGCTGTACCACACTACCTTGATCCTGATACTGCACATCCTCATGTTTATAGACATGAGGTGCAGAAAGATGAAGTCGAGGATATACTAAGAAAACCCGGTGAGGATCGTCCGGGCAAGGAAAATTCGCGAGTTGCTATTGTTCAAACAAAGGGTGGAAGATATCTCCGGGTTATTTATGTTCCTGATCCTGAGCCAGATAGTGTTTTGTCATTACTGCATATGAGTTAACAGGAAAGCCTCTCAAAGCATATCGGCGGCGATGCCGAAGGAGAGTGCCAATATTGTCGCCCGATTGAATCTGCCCAATATGAAGTATCGACCTGATCAGCGCATAGATGTCTTTGCCCATGCAGTCCGGGGCTTGCGGGAATTGGAATCCGAACCGGAGAAGGTTTCGAAATATCTGGATTTTATAGATACATATACAGCCCTAGACGACGAAGAACGAAAGATTTATTATAGAGATTAACCAGAGGAGGCGAATATTATGAGTACATTTGCTGATCGTTTTCGTCAGGAAGGCATGCAGCAGGGAATGCAGCAAGGCGAAGCCCAAGTACTGCTTCGTTTGCTGTCCCGTAAATTTGGAGAATTATCAGAGGAAAAACGACGCTTGGTTGAGTCCGCTGATTCCGAACGTCTTTTGCAGTGGTCCGAGCGTGTTTTGACGGCTGAAAGCATAGAGGAAGTCCTGCAATAGCTCTGTTGATCAACAGAGCTATTGCAGGCCACGGGCTCCACGCCCTCTGCTCCATGCCCCATGCCTTCAACACCGACTACAGCCTTCTCTTGTTCTGACTGACCTCTATCTTTGAGTCCCCCGCCCAAAAACTTCCCCATTGCTCTGAAATTAACAACATCACAGTCCAGACTTGAAATCACTAAAAAAACTTGATACTGGTCAGTCAGTAAAATGACACGGTAGATGCTCCGCAATGATGACCAAACTAAAGAGTGATAACATTCCCAATAACGCGTTGGAGCGGATTCGTTTTTCAGCTGTCCCTCCGAAAATATCAGGTTGACTAAGGGTTATGTATAAAAAATATATGCGAAATCGGGAGGCTAAATATGCTTGAAATACACAAAAGCATCGTTGTTGATGAAAACCAGAAACCTATAGCCGTGCAGATCCCGATAGAGGAATTCGAGCGTATAGAGGAGGTCATTGAGAACTATGGCTTGTCTAAATTGATGGATGAAGTAGCTGATGATGAACAGCTTTCTGTACAGGATGCTAAACATTTTTATGGGTCTTTGAAACGAGATGTGGGAAGTTGAATACAAAAAGCGCTTTTTAAAGGAACTTTCCAAGCTTCCTAAAGGTATCCAGGAGCAAGCTGAGAAAGTCGTTTTTGATGATCTCATATGTGACAATCCTTTTGATCTCGGCTATCTTGAGCAAATGAAAGGGCATCCTGATAAATACAAGGTTCGCATTGGGCACTACAGGATTGGTGTGACGGTAGATAAAAAGAAGAAACTGATTGTCTGCAACCGGATTGCCCATCGTAAAGACATTTACCGACTTTTTCCATAAAGAAATCACACAATCAGACCTCTGACGCCTTGCTGAGTTAAAATGGTATACTTTTTATGCATGATCGAGTTTGAATTTGATCCGACAAGAGCACGTCCAACCTGGAAAAAATATGGCATCGATTTCCAGACTGCCCAAGAGATTTGGAACGAGGAAAACTAAAGATTTCGATATGAAGTTTGATCAAGGCAAAGAAGATATAGTTGAAGACCTTGATCTTTCAACGAGACGCCGGGTAAACCAAGAATACAAGCGAATCAACGTTGATTTTCCGTCTTGGGTTGTTGATTCTTTAGATCGTGAAGCAGCCCGTATAGGTGTCAATCGGCAGGCTATCATAAAATTCTGGCTTGTTGAGCGTCTTCGTGCAGAAGCCGCTGACAAATAAACGGACAAATTAATACGGTAAATTTATAAATGTTAACTATAAAAGCTTGAGTGAGTATATCGAGTTTTCAGATATCGTTTCTGGGCAAGAGTGGTAGAGCTGGACAATCGCATCCTTAGAGTAGTAACATTGGGTGACAAAGTTACTATCCATAACGCTTTCCCAGATAGGAGGTTCAAGCTATGAAAGATTTTCTTCTCAAGGGTATTCAGCCTATTATTAAGACAATAGCAGCTTAGCTGCCCGCAGACTGGTCCAAGTGTTTTGACAAACCAAGAACGAATAACAGCCTGCCCTCTGCTTCTTCCTCTTACTGACCACAGACCACGGACTACTGACCACGGGTAAAGACCACAGGCCACTGGAATCCCTCTTCTTCCCACTGACCTCCGACCTCCGACCTCTGATATCTGTTTCCCACGCCCCATGCCTTCTTCCCACTGACCTCTCGTATGAAACAAGGATTAACTTTCGCATTTCGTACAAAAGGCAGCAGATTTAT
>CAZUER010000047.1:0-26359 GCA_964619345.1 uncultured Desulfohalobiaceae bacterium | reverse complement strand
CCTGCGGACTCTCTGCTGATCCTGGCTGGGCAGGAAGAGAGCCCGGACAGCCGGCTAGCAGGACGCACAGGATCGCTGTCAGAAAGACTGCTTGGGGTGAGGTCATTGCCCACCACCCTCCACCTCGTCTTTGCGGAGCTCGAAGCTGCTCCTGTGGCCCATGGAGGCGTCGATGACAACGGTCAGATCATCCACCTTGGGGACATCAAAGCTGCATAGGCCTTCCTGGTCCGTGGTTCCTTCTAGGAGCAGGTTGCCCTGGCTGTCATAAATCAGCACGTTACCCTTCTCCACAGCCCTGCCATCCGGAAAATAGCTTTCGGTGTAGATGGTACCGGATTCCACGTAGGCAAAGATATTCACCTTGTGGGCGGACACAGCAGTAGACAAGATCACAGAACCGCACATCAGGAACAGAAAAATCTTCATGCTTTTCATGGTATCCTCTCTATTGGCACATCCCCACCAAGTCAGAACTGGCGGGAACATGCCGGCGTCTCAAGAAATCTGTTTCTTGCAGGGAAGAGCAGTCTCGTACTGCATCTCTAAAGTATTGCCTCAATTTTTGGCAATCGGTACGAGCGCCGCGTCATTTATGCATTGTCTGGTATCGGCATGAAGCCTTTCGTCCTCTGATTCCCCCCCTTGCCGCCTGTCTTCCAGGCGGCAAGGGGGGCCAGGGGAGGGTTCTTTTGTGCGATATTTCAAGTAGGACAAGGCACTACTCCATATCCCTGGTATGTACCCAGTACACAGCCCCAATCTCGACCCCCTTTTCCTGACCATCGTGCTCAAGTGTCCAGTCAGCTTCATTCAGGGCTGAAAAGCCCCACCAGCCTGCTTTGGGCATGGCGAAGCTGAATACGCCGTTCTCATCGGCTTTGACAACTTGGGTGACGTACGGGGCGGACGGCGGGTGGATGAAGCTGATATTGCCAGGGGATTCGTTGAGGTACTCGACCTCGACTTCGGCAAAGGGCACAGGATCGCCCTTGAGCAGCACCCTGCCAGTGAAGAGATTGTTTGTCCATAATCCGTATGGGCGGGTCAGAGGCACGATTTCCGTTTCCAGTCCCACCGGTTGGTCCCAGCCCTGCTCCAGGCCCAGGGCGTTGACGCAGACCTTGGTGTAGTGTTTGATGAACAGGTCTTCGGCCGGCTCCCAGTAGGGGGTGGGTTCGACATAGAAGGTATAATCCCCTGGACGCCGGATCTCATACTCAGCTGTCCAGTAGGTGAAGCTCGCGTCCTGGTCAGGGCTCTTGCCCTTGGTAGCCTCCAGGCTGTCCAGCAGGTCCTTTTTCTGGCCCTTGTGCATCACCCCAAAGGCCTTTGGCTTGACCATCTCCATGTAATGCCGCTCCAAGGGATGAATGAACTTTACCTCCAGGTCAATGGTCCTGGGATCGTTTTGAGTCACGATGTCGTCAGAGGGAATGACAGCCCCGAAGTGAGCCAAAGCAGGAGCTGTCCACAGACTGAGAACCAGAATCAGGAGTGCTCGTTTCATTTTTCATCTCTCCTTTTGTTAGTTTATGGATTACAATCTCCAGGCTCTAGAGAACTTCGTGCCATGATAATGAATTACGTGCTACCCTAAAAAAGGTAATGGCTTTTGTCAAGAATTCCTTTTTTTTCTTTCAGAAAGGCTTGTAACAGCTCGCTTCTGATGATAATCAGTAAGATTGATAATCAGCACCAGGTACTTAGGGGCGGGATGTACAGTTTACCCCGCTCCCTTTAAGACTATGGTGCACTGGCAAGAGTATCCCCTTGACGACCTGGAATATAAGACACTGAAAATGAAGGTTAAAATTTATAAGCCAAAATCAAAGAGTTATGGAACAGACCAAAATACTCCTGGTTGACGATGAATCGTCCATCCTCAAGATCCTGCACAGGATCATCAAGAGAGTGGGCGCGAAAAGCGTGACAGCTGGCAGTGCCCAAGAGGCCAAAGAGGCCCTGCAGACCGATTCATTCGACCTTCTGCTCAGCGACTTATATATGCCCGGGGAGTCCGGGATGGAGCTCATCCAATGGGTGCAAAAACGGTTTCCACATATGGGGGTGATCATTATCTCCGGCGAAGACAGCCCGGAAGTGGCTGAAAAGGCCCTGGAGATGGGTGCTTACGGGTATATCATCAAACCCTTCAAAGTCAATGAAATCATTATCAATATCTCCAACGCCCTTCGCAGGCAACAGCTGGAGGCCCAGCAGCGGGTCCGCTTCGACAATCTGGAGCAGCTGGTGGCCAAGAGGACCGCTGAGCTGAATCAGGCTTTGAACGGGGTGGTTCTGGCCGTGGCCAACACCGTGGAGTTTCGGGATCCTTACACAGCCGGGCATCAGCGCCGGGTGGGAGAGTTGTCCCGGGCCCTGGCCCGGGAACTGGGATGCCCTGAGGAGCAGGGTGAAAGCATCTACCTGGCCGGCCTCATTCATGACCTGGGCAAGGTGGCCGTTCCGGCCGAGATATTAAGCAAACCGAGCAGGCTCTCGGATATCGAGTTCGCCTTAATCAAAACCCATCCCCAAGTGGGCTTCGACATCCTCAAGGACATCACCTTTCCCTGGCCCATCGCCGACATGGTCCTCCAGCACCACGAAAGATTAGATGGTTCCGGCTATCCGCATGGAATCACAGAACAGGACATTCTTTTCGAGGCCAAGGTCCTGGCCGTGGCTGATGTGGTCGAGGCCATGTCCTCGCATCGGCCCTATCGACCGGGATTGGGCCTGGAAAACGCCCTGCAGGAGCTGAACAGAACCCGGGGAACACTTTTCGACCCTGAGGTTGTAGATTCCTGTTTGCGCTTGTTTCGGGAAAAGAATTTCTATCTGGATACACTTTCGGGCATCTGAGGTGGCTGATGGACGAAAACAGTATTCTCAAGCAAACCCAAGAAGATCTGAAAGAAAAAAATCGTCAGCTCCAGGAACGGATCAAGGAGCTCAACTGCCTGTATGAGCTGGCCAGGCTCTTTGCCGACAGGAGCAAATCGGAGCCCGAGCTTTTGCACAGGGCTGTGCAGCTCATCCCTCCCTCCTGGCAATATCCGGAGATCACCTGCGCCCGCATTGTTTGGAAGGGACAGGAGTATGCAACCGAGAACTTTCAGGAAACCGATTGGCAGCAGTCCAGCGGCATCCTGCTCCAAGGGACAAAGAGGGGGTATGTGCAGTTATGTTACCTGGAAGAGCGGCCGGCCATCCATGAAGGGCCGTTTCTTCAGGAAGAGCGCAGCCTGCTGGACACCCTGGCCAACAACCTGGGTTATTATTTGGCAGCCAATACGTATGCCCAGGAAATGCAAAGAAGCGAGGAGTTCAATCGAGCTATCATCCAAAGCTCCCCCTTGCCCATCTTTAGCCTGGATCTGGATGGCAATGTATTGACCTGGAATACAGCGGCGGAACAGGTCCTGGGCTGGGAACGAAGTGAGGTTATGGGCAAGCCCCTGCCCATTGTTCCGGAGGACAAAAAGGATGAATTCCGGCATCTGATGCAGCACGTGGCCCTGGAAGGCGGCTTCACCGGCAAGGAGATCGTCCGGCAAACAAAAGACGGGCAGCGTATTCATGTCAGCCTGTCCACGTCCCCTATCTACGATGCCCAGGGGCAGGTATATGGAATCATGGCCGTCCTGGAAGACATTACCCAACGGAAGAAGATGGAACAGTCACTCATAGAAACCTCGGAAAACTTGCGCATTACCTTAAACTCCATTGGCGATGGGGTCATAGCCACAGATACCAGGGGCCGGATCACCCATATGAACCCGGTAGCAGAAAAGCTGACTGCCTGGGATCTGGAGCAGGCGGTGAATCAACCACTGGAGCAGGTTTTCTGCATAGTTAACGCTCTAACCGGTCAAAAAGTGGACACTCCAGTCCAAAAAGTTCTGACCTCCGGATTGATCATCGGCTTGGCCAACCACACCAAGCTCATTTCCAGGGATGGAAGTGAATACCAAATCGCTGATTCCGGATCGCCCATTAAAGATAAGGATGGACATATCCTGGGCGTGGTCATGGCTTTCAGGGATGTGACCGAAGAATACCGGATGCAGGCGGCACTGCAGGAGAGCGAAACCCGGTTTCGGGAGCTGTTCAAAAACATGAGCAGCGGGGTAGCGGTTTACCAGGCAGTTGACCAGGGAAACGATTTTGTATTTCTGGACCTGAACAAGGCAGGGGAAAAGATAGAGCAGGTCACAGCTGAAGATCTCCTGGGCAAAAGGTTGACCCGCGTCTTTCCCCAAGTCGAACAATTCGGCCTTTTGGGCGTATTGCAAAGGGTATGGCATACCGGAGATCCAGAATATCTTCAGGCTACCGAATACATGGACGAACGTATCTCCGGATGGCGGGAAAACTACGTCTACAAGCTGCCTTCCGGTGAGGTTGTGGCTGTTTTTGACGACGTCACCCAACGCAAGCAGGCCGAACAGGAGCTGCAAAAGAGTGAAAGAAAGTATCGGACCCTGTTCGAGACTATGGCCCAGGGAGTTGTTTACCAAGATCCCCAGGGCAATATCTTCTCGGCCAACCCGGCTGCCGAACGTATTCTGGGCCTGAGCCTGGACCAGATGCAGGGCAGGACATCCATGGACCCCAGGTGGAAGGCTGTGGATGAAAACAAAAACGAGCTCCCGGGAGAAGATCATCCGGCTATGGTGGCCCTGAAGACCGGCCAGCCGGTTTTAGATCTTATGCAGGGGATATTCAACCCCCAGAAAAACGATTACGTATGGATCCTGGTCAACTCCATACCTCACTTTGCGGAAGGCAGCGGGGAGATTACCCAAGTATACTCCACCTTCTTGGACATCACCAAACGCAAAAGGTCGGAAGAGGCTTTGCGGGAAAGCGAAGCCCGCTATCGAGAGCTGTTCAACAGCATCCGGGACGCCATTCTGGTCGCGGATACGGACCGGAATATCATCGATTGCAACACGGCCTTTACCGAGCTGTTCGGCTACAACCTGGAGGAAATCAAGGGCCAAAAGACATACGCTGTGTACAATGACCTGGATGAGTTCCGGCATATGGGTGAAGAGATCAAGAAAAACATAGGTAACCCCAACTTTTTGTATACCATCAACTACATAAAGAAAAACAGGGAGGTCTTTCCCGGAGAGACCAATGTCTTCTATCTCAAAAATAAAAGAAACGAGGTCACCGGATTTATCGGAATTATCCGGGACGTCTCGGAGCGGGAACAGGCCCAGGCCGAAAAAGACCGCCTGGAGATGCAGCTGCGCCAGGCCCAGAAGATGGAGGCTATCGGCCGCCTGGCCGGCGGAGTGGCCCACGACTTCAACAACCTGCTGACCACCATTACCGGCAATGCCGAATTAGGGCTCATGGACCTGGACTCGAGTCAAGAGCTGTATGGACTTATGCAGGAGATCAAAGACGCCGGGGAACGGGCCGGAAATCTGACCCGCCAGCTCCTGGCCTTCAGCCGCAGGCAGATCCTGCAGCCGGAAATCCAGGATCTGAACGACCTGATCCTGGATCTGGAAAAAATGCTCCGCCGCTTGATCGGGGAGGACATCTCCCTTAAAACCCATCTGTCATCAAGTCTGGGCCTGGTGGAGGTCGATCCCGGTCAGATGGAGCAGGTGATCATGAACCTGGCCGTCAATGCCCGGGATGCCATGCCTGCAGGCGGACAACTGAGCATAGAGACGGCCAATATCGACCTTGATGAAAGCTATGCCCGGGGACACGGTCACCTGGTCACTCCTGGTCCGTATGTCATGCTGGCGGTCAGCGATACCGGAATGGGCATGTCTTTAGAGATGCAGGATCATGTCTTTGATCCCTTTTTTACCACCAAGGAAAAGGGCAAAGGAACCGGGCTGGGTCTGTCCACTGTGTACGGAATCGTCAAGCAGAGCAAGGGAAATATCTGGGTGTACAGCGAACCCGGCCAGGGAACTACCTTCAAGATTTATCTGCCCCAGACAGATAAGGACCATGCTGAGCGAGAGGCCACACCAGAGGACGAACCTTCCCTGCAGGGCAGGGAAACGGTTTTGGTGGTGGAAGACGAACCCAGCGTGCGCAAGGTCGCGGCCAGGAACCTTATCCGCTTCGGCTATACGGTGTTGAGTGCAGCAACTGGTGAGGAAGCCATTGCCATCTGCAAGAAACACAAGGCTGAGATCGATGTCCTGCTCACCGACGTGGTCATGCCCGGAATGAGCGGCAAGGATCTCGTGCACTTCCTTCAGGAACAGGGAATCGATGTCAGCGTGGTGTTTATGTCCGGATATACGGACAATGCCATCGTCCATCACGGGGTCTTGGACTCGGGCATTTGTTTTCTGCAAAAGCCTTTTACACCGGAATCCTTGGCCCGCAAGGTCCGGGAGGCTTTAGATCATGATGAAGAGAGATGATATTGCAGGCTTCAGGCCCCATAAGCGCAGACACCACAGCGGGGCGAATTCATGACCCGAACGACCATAGCATCCTCACATTCATGGTTTTGCAGACAAGCAGAGCAGAAGAGAGCTTTAAGCCCCTCCATCAAGCATTCATGACAAATAAATTCCGCCTGTTCTTGTCCACACCCCTGGCAGAGAATTTCCGGAGCTGGATTACGGGCCAAGAGAGAGATCTTTTTGTTGCCTTTGATTTTACCTGGATGTTCACTTAAGGCATGGATCGCCAACTTCGTTGTTGAGCCAAAGTCATACACATAGGAAATGGACCCCTTGGGGGCCAAAACATGTCCTATCTTGCGGGACATGTCGATTTCATCAGATGAAAAAGGGGATCCGTAATAAAAATCACTCAGATGCCCACAACACTCCAGCCAGATATCTCTTAAGAAGAAATCCAGATCATCCAATGGAGTGTCTCGATCCACGGCCAGGTGAAGCCAATAAGGATCATTACTCATTCCTGAATCCACTTTGATGTGCAATATTCCAGGGCTTTTCGCGGATTGCTTGACAATTGTATGCCCGTTTCTTTCCAAACATAAACTCAAATGCCGCCCCATGCCCCGGGGGGTCAGTTCCTTATGACAGAGATTGCACGTGGCTTTTGCGGTGCTTGCTCCCATATGTGAACCTCAGTCCCTGTTGAGTTGTATCTCCACAATCAAAAGTTCAAAATCTTGTTTGATCTCAAAATGTTGCCAAAATGGCAAATGATACTTTTGATCCAGGTAATATATTGATTCTATTTTTAAAGCCGTAAATCTGGAATCCTCTAGTTGTATCCTACGAACGTAGCGTAGCGGTCAGGCGCAAAGGGTGCAGGAGCAGATCCAGGGCAGGAACAATTCCGGGCAACATAATGTCCGCAGTCAAAAGGCTTTCCCTGGAGGCGCCTTCCTCCAGCATGACCGCCAGCCCCAGGGCGGCAGCCTCCAGCATCATCCGGTCGTTGCGGCCGTTGCCGATGCAGACGCATTTGCCCGCCCCCAGCTCCTGGACAAAGGCCAGCTTCTGCCCCACCTGATCCTCCTGGCCCAGAATCTTCACCGAACAGGACCAGCCATCCAGCCTGGACTGGACTTTTCCAAACGTATCAGCAGTGATCACATGCACCTGGACCTGCTTGGCCAATTCCTCGATCCGCTCCCGGACCCCGGGCACCGGCTCACCGTCCACAGCCAGGGTGCCGTTGTAGTCCATGACCAGGTGTTCTAATTGCAACTGCCCAAAGTCAGGGATGTCTATCTGCAACATGTCCTTTCCTCCTGAAAATTGTGCTCCTCCTCTCCAAACTGTTTCAGATAATGAGAATCGTATGTTGAGGAAAAACCTTATCAATCTATGGCATCAAAGCGGCAGGCTTCAAGGCACGACATACATTTGATGCATGTATCCCGGTCAATGACTGCAGGCTCTTTTTTCTGCCAGGAGACAGCCCCCACCGGGCATACTTTATAGCACTGCCCGCAACTGGTGCATTTTTCCGGATTGACGGCAAATTGAATCAGGGCTGGACACTTCTTAGCCGGACAACGTTTGTCCCGGACATGGGCCTCGAATTCTTCCCGGAAAGAGATGAGAGCCGAAAGCACCGGATTGGGAGCGGATTGGCCCAAGCCACACAGGGAGGTATCAGCGATATAAGCGGACAGGGCCTCCAGCCGGTCCAGATCCTCCATTTGGCCCTGGCCTTGCTTGATTGCAGCCAGAATATCCAAAAGCCTTTTGGTGCCTTCTCTGCAGGGAGTACATTTCCCGCAGGATTCCTCCTGGATAAAGTCCATAAAATAGTGGGCCATGTCCACCATGCAGGTGGACTCATCCATGACAATCATCCCTCCGGAACCCATGATGGCGTGAGCCTCTGAAATAGCTTCAAAGTCCACCGGCAAGTCCAAATACTTTTCCGGGATACAGCCCCCTGAAGGTCCGCCCAGCTGCACCGCCTTGAATTTCTTTTTATTGGGGATGCCGCCACCAATATCAAAGACAATCTGCCGCAAGGGAGTGCCCATGGGCACCTCCACCAAGCCGATATTTTTCACATCCCCGGACAAGGCAAAGACTTTGGTCCCTTTGCTTTTTTCCGTGCCCACACTGGCGTACCACTGCCCGCCCCGGACAATTATCTGGGGAATATTGGCCAAGGTCTCCACGTTGTTTAAAACAGTGGGCCTGTCAAAGAGGCCTTTATCCGTGGATCTGGGCGGTTTGGGCCTGGGCATGCCCCGCTTGCCCTCAATGGAGTGCTGCAAAGCGGTTCCTTCACCGCACACAAAGGCTCCGGCCCCCTGGTAGATCTGAATGTGGAAATCAAATCCGCTGCCCAGGATATTTTCCCCCAGCAGTCCATATTGCACAGCCTGATCAATAGCTATGGTCAAGCGGCGAATAGCCAGGGGATATTCTGTCCGGCAGTAAATATACCCATGATGGGAACCAATAGCCCTGGCGGCAATGACCATGCCCTCAAGGACGGAATGCGGATCTCCCTCCAGGATACTGCGGTCCATGAAGGCCCCGGGGTCACCTTCATCCGCATTACAGACCACATACTTGATATCCGCCTCAGCCTTGGCCCCTGCCTGCCATTTGATATGGGCCGGAAATCCTGCCCCTCCCCTGCCCCTGATGGCCGAGGCCTTGACCTGGTCAATAATTTCTTCAGGCCGCATTTCCAATAAGGCCTTTGCTGCTCCCTGGTACCCATCCCTGGCGATGTATTCTTCAATTGATTCAGGGTCTATTCGTCCCCGATTGCGCAAGGTCCAGAAAAGCTGGGGCCCAAAAAAAGAGGTCTCCTTTTCTTCCGGTATGTCCTGAACAGGTTTTGGGGAATGCAGTTTTTTGGTTAACGGCTCGCGGTCCACCGTGAGCTTGTGCACCAATTTGGGAATATCATCCCTTGTCAAATGATTGTATATACTTCCATCCGGTTCAACCAGCAGGCTGGGAGCCAAGGCGCAATATCCCGGGCAACCCTTTTCCGGCACATCGATAATCTCCAGTTGGTCCTGCAGGCCTTGCTTCTGCACCTCATCAAGCAAGGCCTGGTAGATTTCGTTGCTGCCTTTGGCCCGACATCCCTGGCCATTGAAAACTTTAATTCGCAGTGGTTCGTGCATGGCTGCTCTCTTTTTCATTCGCCGTTCAGGCCCTGGAGTTTGGCCAGTGCAAAATCAGTTTGCACCTCCCCTCCCAGCACATGTCTCTTGAAAACTTGACGCATCTTATCAGCATCCATGTGCGCATACATAACAGGCTGTTCACCCCGGCGTTCCACAGTAACATTTGGTTCAGAACTGCACATCCCGGCACATCCACAGGAAATTATCTGGATAGAAACCTGGTCCTGCTTGGCAGCTTCCTCCTGCAAAACATCCATAACTTCCTGCGCCCCGGCAGCTAATCCGCAGGTCCCCATATGGACCATAACTCGAGCGTCATATTTCTCCGAGGTCTGGGCAGACATATCTCTGGCCGCCCGCTTTTGTATCTGGTCCAGATCGTCTTTGCATCTACATTGACTCATTGCTCCCGCTCCTCTGGGCTCTTTTCTTCTGATTTCTAATATTTATAAAATTGGAATCTTGAACTCCTAGCACTACAGCGACAGATTGTGATCCCAAGGCTTTGCCCCCCGGACCGCCAGGTGCCACCCTGGCTCTTCTGGGATCGCCAGGCGTCTGCCTGGCTCTTTCAAAGTTTGTTCATGCCAGAACTGTCGCTGTAGTGCTCGTTACTCATAGGATTCCAAGATACTTTCAATTTTACCCTTCGTGACACAGCCATGGGTGCTGTCGTCCACCACCATGACCGGAGCCAGACCGCAGGCCCCCAGGCAGCGGACAGATCCTAAAGAAAAACGCCGCTGGTCGTCGGTTCCCCCTTCAGGCACCTTGTACTCCTCTTCAATTCTGCGAATCAATTCACTCGCCCCTTTCACAAAGCAGGCAGTGCCTTTGCATACCTTGATACTGTGTCGGCCCTGAGGGGTGAAAGAAAAAAGAGAATAAAAGGAGGCAATGCCAAAAACCTCGCTCCGGGGCACTCCAAGCTCCTGTCCAATATAATCCAAGAGAGGTGCAGGCAGGTATCCGATGATGTTCTGACATTCCCGGAGGGTGGGAATAACCGCACCAGGAGTGCCTTTGAATTGAGCAATTACCGCATCAATCTTTTCCCACATATCTGCACTGATATCTTCGTGCTCAGGCCGAAAAAAAGTCTGGGACATTTGCAGGTCTCCTTTATTTGGCTTTGGCCACATGCACTGCACAGGCCTTGAACTCGGGTATTCCGGATACCGGATCAGTAATGGGATTGGTTAAAATATTGGCCGCAGCCTCGGCATAGTGAAAGGGTATGAACACGGTTCCGGCCACCGCGGTTCTGGAAATGGCCGCTTTGGCCTGGATAGAACCCCGCCGAGAGCTGACGGTCACTGTATCTCCCTGGGCAATGGCATTGGCCAGGGCATCCTCAGGGGCCATTTCCACCAAGCACTCCCTGGCCAGGGAGTTCAGACCCTTTACCTTTCTGGACATGGTCCCGGTATGGTATTGGTACAGTATGCGGCCGGTGGTCAACCACAGGGGATAGGCTTCATCCGGTTCTTCTGCCGGTGGTGAAAACTCCTGCGGCTGAAACTGACCCAGCCCACAGGTAAATTCAGAACAGTGCAAGATGGGGGTTCCCGGGTCATCTGGCCCCAGACAGGGCCAGTGCAGGCCCTCATTTTCCAAACGACAATATTCAATGCCGCGGTATTGAGGGGTCAGCGAGGCCACTTCATCCATAATCTGGTCACTGTTTGCGTATTCCCAATGGAATCCGAACTTGGAGGCAAGCCGAATTATGATCTCACTGTCCGCAAGGCTGGATCCAATGGGCTGCAGAGCTTTCCTCACCCGCTGCACCCTGCGCTCGGTATTGGTGAATGTGCCCTCTTTTTCGGCAAAAGTGCAGGCCGGAAGGACAACATCCGCGTACTGGGCGGTTTCAGTCATAAAAATATCTTGAACCACCAAAAAATCCAGATTGTCCAGGGCCTGTCTGATGTGCATGCTGTCAGCATCCGAAAGGACAGGATTTTCGCCAATGATATACATGGCTTTGAGTTCATTGCTCAAAGCCCGGGGAAACATTTCCGTGACCTTCAGTCCCTCGGTCTCCGGCAGGGAAGGGACGCCCCATCTGGTCTGCATGGTCTCCCGGGCAGTCGCATCAGTCACTTTTTGATATCCGGGGTAGACATTGGGTAAGGCCCCCATGTCGCAGGCTCCCTGCACATTGTTCTGACCCCGCAGAGGATTCACTCCCCCGCCAGGGATGCCGATGTTCCCGCAGAGCATGGCCAGATTGGCCAGGGATTTGACATTGTCCGTTCCGCAAACGTGCTGGGTAATGCCCATGGTATAGAAAATCCCGGCTGCTTGAGCTTGGGCATAGAGTCTGGCTGCAGAACGAAGGGCCTGGGGTTCGATGCCGCATATGGCCTGCACTCTTGCCGGAGTGTACTGGGAGACAACAGCCTGGAGTTCTTCAAAGCCCTGGGTCCGCTGAGCAATAAATTCCTGGTCATACAGGCCTTCATCCACAATGACCTGCATCATGCCGTTTATCCAGGCTATATCCGTGCCCAGGTTCTGGCGCAGCCAGATGTGGGCAAAGTCAACCAGAGGAATGCGCCTGGGGTCAACAACAATGAGCTTGGTCCCTTTTTTGACCGCTCTTTTGATCCGCGTGGCCAGGACGGGATGGCTTTCTGTGGTGTTTGAGCCAGTGACCAGGATGACATCTGCCTGTTCAATATCGGCTATGGAGTTGGTCATAGCCCCACTCCCGAACACTTGGCCCAAACCAGCCACTGTCGAGGAATGACAGAGTCGGGCACAGTGATCGACATTGTTGGTGCCCAACACCGCCCGGGCAAACTTCTGAATCAGGTAGTTCTCTTCATTTGTCACCCGGGCAGAGCTCAGGACCCCGATGCTGTCCGGTCCGTTCTGGCTCAGAGCCCTCTGCAGGCCTGCTGCACAGGCCTGCAAAGCCTCATCCCAGCCAGCTTCCCGCAACTGTCCATCTTCTTTGATCAAAGGGGTCTGTAACCGTTGAGCAGAATTGACGAACCCAAAACCGAACCTGCCTTTGACGCACAGGCTGCCGGTATTGGGCCAGACGTTTTCCACCCCGGTCACTTTGTGGATCTCATTGTCTTTAACGTGTATATACATTTGACATCCCACTCCGCAGTAGGGGCAGGTGGTCCGGACCTTTTCCGTCTGCCAGGTCCTGGGTCTGAATCTGGCATCCTTGGGGACCAAAGCCCCGGTGGGACAGGCTTGAATGCATTCTCCACAAAACACGCAGTCTGAATCCTTGAGTGGACGATCTCCGGCAGCCACGATCTTGCTGGCTTTGCCCCGGTACCCAAAGCTGATGGCATTGTTGACCTGGATGTCCTGACAGGCCAGCACGCACCGACCGCACAGGATACAGCGGGAAAAATCGCGGATAATCAAAGGATTGACTGCTTCCATCTGGTAGGGCGGAACCTGCCGGGTAAAGGATGTCCCGGAAACCTGATAGCGATAGGCCAAGTCCTGCAAGGTGCATTCTCCGGTTGCCGGACACAAAAGGCAATCGTGATTCCCGGAAGCCAGCAAAAGCTCAAGGGTATATTTCCGGGAAGAGACAACCTTTTTGGATTCCGTCAGCAGAACCATACCTTCCCGGGCTGGTGTGGAACAGGAGGTGATGAGCCTGCCGGAAGATGTGTCCTCAACCACGCATATCCTGCACGCCCCAGTAGCTGGAAGGCCGTCCATATAACACAAGGTAGGAATAAATATGCCATGGGCCCGGGCCACATCCAGGATGGTTGCTCCTTTATCAAAGGATACGGAGGTATCATTCAATTTCAAAAATGGTTTTTCACCCATAATAGTTGCTCCAATTCGTTCGGGAGTGACCAGGCTGAAACTGAGCTGCTCGAGAAATGGATCAGAAAAAAATACGACAACTCAAGTCAACTCACACGGCAAACCCTAAACCTTGAGTGCTTCAATTGCAACAGGTTCATGGTTTCCAGTTATATGGGTAAAATCAATACCTCCCGCCGATTGCTGCTTTCTGAGCCTGTGGTCCGGAACAAAAGCATTGTACGAGTAATTGATACAGAAAATCCCCAGCCGTCTGAGGTGAAACGACATGTGCAGTGTCTTTGAGCAAGGCCTCAGGCTGGAGAACATGGTCAGAAAAGCTCAAGAAAAGATCATGCTTGGATGGGGATGTACGAATAGATAGGAAAGATGCGCAGGCAAAAAGAGTTTTTGACCGCGCCAAAGGTCAGCTTTGCCTCCGGCGGCAATGTACGCCCGCTCATGGGCCTTAACTCCCCGGTCCCTGGATTTGAGCTGCTGGAGGACTTGTCGTTCTGCCTGGTTACAACCCATGTGCCTCTTGACTCCACCCCAAACAGTTCACATGTTCAAATACATGGGGCTGCATTTTCATTGAGAGGTTATGCAAGGAGGTACTCTATGAACTATAAAGCTTGGGTTGTGGTGGCCGACAGTTCCCGGGCCAGGATATTCGGGGCCAAAAATCGGAGTGGAGATCTGACAGAGCTTGAAGTTATGTATCACCCAGAATCCAGAATGCGGGACAGCGAATTGCAAACAGACAAGCCGGGACGAATGTACTCAATGCAGGGTGAATTTCGTAGCGCGGCTGAGCAGACCCCGGCCCGTAAGGTCGAAGCCGAACGCTTCGCCCAAAGCCTGGCCGAGTATCTGGACAAGAAACACCATGAACAACAGTTCGACCATTTGCTGCTGGTCGCTTCTCCCAATTTTTTAGGCCAACTCCGGAATGATTTCAGTGAAAGGCTCCACAAAGCGGTGAGCAAAGAGATCAACAAAGATATAAGTAACCTGAAAAAGGCCGAAGATATACGCAAACATCTGCCGGACTATCTATGGTGATCATAAAAGCTGGATGAATGAAGGAGACGCGGCTTATTGCAGGAAGGTCCTAGGAGTCCTTTTTTCTTGACCGAATCCATGAAGAAATGGACTCAATAAAATGATTAAAATCTTTCAAACGTCTTCGAAAGATTCCAAAGACAATCTCATCATCAACTTTATCATATCTGTGGACTAATAGATTGCGGAATGAAGCCATGTTTTGAAACATCAATAAATCATGGTCAGAAATGACTCCCTGCTCCTTCAATACAGTAAAAAGATCTCGAAA
Source organism: uncultured Desulfohalobiaceae bacterium (assembly GCA_964619345.1). GTDB lineage: Bacteria > Desulfobacterota > Desulfovibrionia > Desulfovibrionales > Desulfothermaceae > Desulfovermiculus. The sequence goes on along the minus strand of CAZUER010000047.1, from coordinate 11,636 downwards.
ATTTTTCGGTTCTCGCCATTGATTATCAGCGATGATATGATTGCAGATATCCAGAGTTTCTTCAATACATAGATGCAAGTAACGTTCAACAAAGGCCTTGGATCGAATATCGCTTGTATACTTTGTCCAAGTAATATCATGAGCTTGTTCAAGATGGCGTAAATACTCTCGCAGAGATGAAAGCTTCTTGGAGAGCACGTCAAGATCATTCATGCAACAAATCTCCAAGTTCTTTATGCAGATGCCTGGTATCCAAATACTCGTATCTGGCCCATGTTTCTTGTCTGATCCGCTCTGACCGGTTTTTTTCGAAGACGAGATATCCATGCTTGAGGATTTGGTGCTGCAACAGTGGATTGGCTTGATGAAAAATGACCAAATCAACATCAATGCCAAGCTGATTTGAAATGTCTGTCTCCATATCAATACGTTCCCAGCCGGAAATATCTTCAGTGCTGACCGCTGCCAGGTCCAGGTCACTCTTATCCCTGGCACAACCTTCTGCCCTGGACCCAAATAGGTAGGCGGCTTGAATGCACGAATATTTGTCCAAGGCCTGGCTGATGGCGTATTGAAGTCGATCTTTCATGATGAGGCATCCCGCGGATCATTTTTCAGACTGGATCCCTCTGTGCCCACAATTCTTTACTCTCTTATCCATATAATGCAAATTTACTCAAGGTACTCAGTGAATGTCAAGAATGAGGATGATCATTTCCTGGCCTTGGTCCCGGAGAAAGTAAATGCGTTTTTATCCATGCTGAAATAGCGTCCCTTGTCCCTGCCAATAACCCGCCCACAGGAGCAGAACAGCTTACCCTCCTGAACCTGGACCTGAAACCGCTTTCCGATTCTGTCCTTATGACAGCGCAGAACCTGCCTGGGACCGATCTTGTGATACTTGAAAAGCTTTTGCTTGCAGACGGAACATTTGATGGTTAACATCGTGCGTCTATGGACACTCCAGATATTTTGTCCTTCCCAGCTTTGATGGTTTGATCTATGAAGGAATGACAAACAAAGACCTACTCCTCTTGAGGCTGTAGATGCTCCGGAATTTCAACCATTTTCAAGAGCAAAGGCTTTAAAAAAGACCAGCTGATGCCGGCCTTGTATTCTTCTTCCATATCCCGAATGGCATCCCAGCAATTATGACAGGGTGCGACTACCTGCGTAGCTCCCGTCTTTTTAATCTGATCCAGCTTACAGCGCAGCCCAACATTGCGTTGCTCCCTGTACCTCCCAATGCCGTTTAACCCCCCGCCGCCCCCGCAACAGAAGTTGTGTTCCTTGTTCGGGGTCATTTCCCGCACATCTTCAGCCACATAGCTCATGATCTCCCGGGTGGCCATGGTCAGGCCATGGTTCCGGATATAGTTGCACGAGTCTTGCAGAGTTACAGGTTCCTTCAGCCTTTTATCCGGATCGATTTTCAACTTTCCACTGCGCAGGGCCTCGGCCACCCATTCCACGTAATGCAGGGATGGTACCGGGGTCTGCCCGTCCCGGCGGCCTGCCCAGTACGGACCTTCAGTTACAGTGGCCCGAAAGGCGTGCCCGCATTCCGTGCCCACCATCCTTTTGGGCCGCAACCGCTCCATGGCATCGTACACGGCATTGACCTGCATTTTACATGCTTCCCAGTCGCCGGCGAACATAGACAGGCTGGTCATATCCCATCCTGTGCTGGAAACGGTCCAATTTTCGCCGGCAATATGAAACAAGATGGCCGCTTCGGCGATATCGTCCGGATAATGCATGGGCTCCCGAGCATTGACCAGATAAAGGATATCCGCATCTTCCTTGTCTACTGGAATCTGCAGGGAAGGCCAGTCGTCTTCATACTCTTCGCACATCCAAGAGCATGTTTCCACCCAATCCTCATCCGTCACCGCCATCTGGGCCCTGTAGACCCGGTGCATACCTGATCCAATCTTCATTTCCCAGGGCACAAATCCCTGGCTGAAGAGCAGACCGCGCAGGTAGCTGAACATGACCCCCATGTCGATGCCATAGGGACAGTACATGCCGCAACGGTTGCAGCAGGTGCAGCGGGACCAGGCATAATCCATGGCCCTTATCATGAACTCGGTGTCCACTTTTCCCTTGCGTCTGACGATCTCGCCCAGTGTGGATTGAATCTTATAGGCCGGGACCTGCTTGGGGTCCCGATTGTTGGTCAGGTAAAAGAAACAACTGTCCGCGCACAGGCCACAATGGGCACAAATATCAAGCCAGGTCCGAATGCGGGATTTGCAGGTTTTATCCAATGATGCCTTGAGCTTGGCAGTATCCACAGGCAGGTGTTTCATTTCCTTATAGTACTGTTTTCCGCCTGTATCGGCCAGAAGGGCATCCAGGTCCTCCTTGGACTGAACGGGCTGTGGGTTGCAGAGCTGAAGTTCAGGCATAAAAATAACTCCACTTCAATTTTTTGGGGCCAAAGAGCCCCAAAAAATTGTTTGTCGGGTTGAAGGACGAGAGGAGCCAAAATTTTCGTCCTCAAAATACCTACCAGCTGATCCCCCGGCCTTTCATTCCACCCCGCTTGATGCCGAAGTCCATTCCGATTTGGGCCCTGGTCAGAAAGAAAAGCACAATATGTGAGAGCTTGGTCAGGGGGATGGCAACGAGCAGAACCTCACCCAGTATAATGTGGGCATAGAGCCAAAACAGATAGCCAGGAGCATTCTGGACCGCCAAAAAACCGGTCACAAAGGGAGCCAGTGTCAAAAGAAGAAGAAAAATGTCGTAGGAGGTGGTTAAGACCCGTACTTCAGGCAAAGCCAGGCGGCGCAAAAGAATAATGCCTCCGGCGATGATCACTGCGAACGTGAGGACATCGGCTGCCAGCATGGGGATGGTGGGCCAGGCCAGGCCCAGGCGTTGGTACAAAATGACTGCATGACCCTCTAAAAAGAGGGGGACGGCAATGAGACCGACATGAAAGGTGAAAAAGACAATAGTGAATAAGGGCCGTACCCTCCAATTCCTGGAGCCAAAGGGGAGTATCCAGTGACCTATGGACCGCAGGGCCCCCTTCAGGGCAAATTTTGGATACTGAGTATAGGCCACCCGGTCCAGCTGCCAATCCAAGCCTTTGATGTAGACAATGCTTCGAATCAGCAAACCAACAAGGCAAAAACCTAAAGCCAGGACAAAGATGGGCCCGGTCAACAGGTCATACATACAATCCTCCTCAGAGACTGACTTAATCTTCGTCCCGACTGTTCAAAAAGGACCATAGACCACCCAATACTACCAGCATCACTCCCATCAGGACGTAGGTCAGCCCTTTGGTGAAGGACATGAAATCGTAAAAGGTAGAAAAGTCTGACATGGTCTTACTCCTCTGAGTATTCCGGATGTTCGGAGAGGACCGGCATTCTGGTAACCACAAAGGTGTACGCCAGGATGCCGAGGGTAACCAAAAATATGGAGATCACGAACTCCATCCAGCTGGGAAAATACCGTTCGCTCAAGGGCAGATGCCAATTAAAGGCGACAAGGGATACGTTGAACCTATTCAGCACAATTCCCAGAACTCCAAGCAGGGCAGTCCATCGAATGAGCCGGACATTCTTTTCCCGGGCTCCCATGGCGAACAAAAAGCAAGGCAAGGCCACAAAAGCACCCATTTCCAGGAGATACCAGGCTCCATATCCGCTGTTCAAATAGGCCCAGTCATTGTCCACGGCCAAGCCGACCATTTGGATGAAGAAATACCCGGCCAGGATGAAGGAAGCGGCCTTGGCAAATCCAATGGCCAAATCATCTTTGTTCTTGATATGCTCTGTATCCATCTTATGCCTTAAGTACCGGTAGGAGAGGGCTCCCTCAAAGATAACCATAGACAGACCGGCTACGATACTGGAGACAAAAAAGCCCAGGGGCAGGTAGGATGAGTACCAAAGGGGGTGCATCTTGGATGGGGCGATGAGATAAAGCCCCCCCAGTGAAGACTGATGCAGGGTGGACAAAATGACCCCAAACACGGTTAAGGCCAGGGTCATCTTGACCACAATGTTCCGTAGACAGCTCCTTCCCAGCCATTCAAGCCCGGCCGGTGAGATTTCCAGGAAAAGTACCGTAAGATACAGAGCTACGCACAGGCCAACCTCAAAGAGAAAAGAGGTCGGTCCGGGTTGAACTATAAATGGGTAGGGCAGCCTCCAAGGGATGCCCACGTCATAGCTCAGGGCCACGACCACCAGGGCATAGCCTAAAAACCCGGTGAGCACAGCCGGCCGGACTGCAAAGTGATACTTCTTCAAGCCAAAGATATATACAGCAGCCGAAGTGACAAAACCACCAGCAGCCAGGGCTACTCCACACAGAAGGTCGAAGCTGATCCATAGACCCCACGGAGTGTTGTGATCCAGGTTGGTCACAGCTCCCAAACCTTGAGTAAAACGGAGGAAAGTGACCACCAGCCCCAGGAGCAAAATACCTGCAACCAGGAGACGGCCCGGTGTGAATTGAAAGCGAATGCCTGCAGCCTTGGTTTCCTGGGACATCAGGAGTCCTCCTTCTTTTGCTCACTGCCAGCTTGATCCAAAGCCTTTTTGATCTCTTTATCTATGGCTTCCTGCTTTTCCTTTTCCGCCCTTTCTCTGAACTTTTTGAGTTCAGCTCGATGCTCCTCTTTGGCTTGATTCAAGGCCGAGTCCACTGCCTCCTTCTTTTCTTGGGCGGCCATGATATCCTTGCGTTTGCTCAAGGCGTACACCCCACCCAGAAGAAGAGGCCACAGGGCAGTGACCATGGGCACGGCCTCCAGGGCCCCTGAGGTCAGCTTCGGGGCTGAGGTGGTTCCCAGGTCTTGGCGCAGACCAAGCTCTTGAAAAGGGACTCCGGAGATATACAACCAGTTGGTGCCTCCCATTTCATGTTCCCCGTAGATATGATCGATGTATCGATCCGGATATTGTCTGATCCGTTCCCTGGCTATACGCAATACATCTGGCCTGCGTCCAAAGGTCAAAGCCTCCTTGGGGCAGGCTTGGACGCAACCGGGGAGCATGCCTTCTGAAATGCGGGGGTAACACATGGTGCACTTCATGATTTGGGGCAAAAAGGCCTGATCGTAGGTGTAGGCCGGGACCTCAAAGGGACAGGCGATCATGCAGTAGCGGCATCCGACGCAGACCGTAGGATCGTAGACGACCGCTCCGGTCTTGGTTTTGGTATAGGCAGCCACGAAGCACGAAGAGGCACAGGCCGGCTCCAGGCAATGATTGCATTGGGTCTTGATATAAACCGGATGTTCAGAATCCCGGGGAGTGTATTTGTTGACCACTGTATAGGCTTGGTCATCTGGTCTGCGCTTTGTGTCCAGAACCGAAAGATCGTCAAAGGGCTTCTCCGGTTGGGGAAGATTGTTCACTTCTTGGCATCCCTGCTCGCATTGCCGGCATCCAATGCAGCGGGTGGCATCAAAAACAATGCCCATTTGATTTTGATATCCGGCCAAGTCATGTCCAGATCCGGCCTCAGTCCGGCCGGGCCAAGCCATTCCCACGCCGGTCAGGCCGAGAAGACCCAGAAACTTTCGTCTGTGCATATCCCAACTCCTCGCCTTTACTTGATGTCGCTGATGATTCGAGTCCTTTTTTGTTCGTGGCATGAAGAGCAATCCGTATTGGCTGGATCGACGATATTCATCTGATCATGGCAATCCATGCACAATTGGTGATAGGCCGCCTTCAAACCCGGACGTTCCGGTGCCTTTTTCGCAAAGGGCTGGGCATGGCAAGTGCCGCAGGTTGGCGGGTTCTGGCTGGGCGGCGCTTGATGATGGCATCCCTGACAAAGGGTCAGTTCGTCCTGGTGGAAGGCATTGGCCAGGGCATCACTAGAAATGTGCTCCTGAAGTTTGGCGGCAATCTGGGCATGGGGCAAGGACACCGGGCCGTACTGATCAGAGATTTCATCGATGATGACTTCCTGAGGTATGTTTTCGATCACCTCTTGGACCGAAATCTGAACTGGCTTCCGGGATATCTCCTTTGTCAGCTGGGCTATGAAATCTTGCGAGATCTGCACCGGCAAGGAGAAGGACCCCAACTCCTCGGAATGAAGGCTTAATGTCAACTTGTCCGGGATATCCCTGAATGCAGGCTTGGGGGTCTTGCCCGGGGTCCGGAGCAATTCTTTGGCCCGGCGGGCTTGCTCCTTTCGGGTCATATCCAAAAGCTCCCCGTGATCCGGTCCTCCGGGGTCATGGCATACACGGCAATTGTCCTTGTTTCCAGAAGCAGTCCTTTTCTGGAACGTATGGCATCCGGCACATTGGGGCTCATTTCGAGTCTTTTGCCAGTGGCAGCCCAGGCAGCTCAAACTGGAGTCCATGCTGTGCATGGCCTGGTCCAGGGTGACCTGGCCCCCTTTTTCGGATCCCTGCAGGCGGTGGCATTGACTGCAGGCTTCAAGGCTGGACTCGTGGTGACAGGCTCGGCAGGTATCGGTGGATTGTTCATGGGCTTTGTGATCAAAGGGAACCGGATGCATGAAGGCCTTTTGGCCGGAGCTTGCGGTGGTGACAGCCTGGACATCTGCTGCCCCGGGAGTGATAAATGACACATCAGGTTGGCCCCGCTGCAGTCGAGGAACATTTCGATCCCCGGCTGGGGCAGATTCGACTTCGGGGCCGTGGCAGCCCTGGCAAGACAGAGGGGCCTGGAGATTATGGCCTTGAGCACGGGCATTGGCCTGAATATGACAGTTCAGACAGGACAGGTGGGCGGACTGGCTCCAGGATGGAGGTGACCCTGTGGCCAGATACTCAGAGGAAACCGCGGGCTGAAACAAACTCTCATCCGGTGCCTGGACCAGAGAAGAAAGAGCTTTTCTTTCTCCGCCCTTTCGGTGACAGGCCCGGCAACCCAGCTCCTTTCCTTTTGCCGGAAGCAGCTTTTGGCTTTGCTGATCATAAATGTGGTGACATGCACCGCAGTTATCATTTTCAGCCTCTATGTGTTGGGCATGCAAGGCCAGATTCATGCCTGCACCTGGATATGTTACGGTGCCTGCTCTCTTTTCCTGGTGACACGTCCGGCACTCTCCTTCCAATGGGCCTGATTCTCTCCCTTGTTTCTTTTCAGAGCGGTGGCACTGCACGCATTGGCTATGGTATATCTTTTGGGCCTCTTCCCTGCTAGAGGCTTCCAGTTGGGAAAAAGTGAACACAAAATGGTCATTCACCTGGGGGTGGCAGGTCTGGCATCCTTGCCCATTTTTGGTCAATTGTTCGGTATGCAGGTCATGGTCAAAGAGGACCGCAGGAAATTGGAGCTCACCAAAATCTTGCATTGAACGGATATGAATACGTCCCGGGCCATGACCCCCTGCCCGCTCATTGCCCAATGCCCATCCGATTCCGGCCAAAAGGGCCAATGCCATTACCAGGCCCATCATACTGCCGCCTGTAATTCTCGGTCTCCAGCTCCTGAACATGAGATCCATTTCCTTTGGTCAACGTTTGGTCCCCAGCAAGCTTCACCATTTTATCGAGAGCAGCTCTCAGCCCGGCAACATCTACGCTTGTTTCCAAGGGGGATGGGCGACATTGGCCACCGGACAGGCAGAACGTAACACGACCTGTTCCACTGTACTGCCCATATCCGCCTCATCCAGGCTCACATCTTTGGCGTGGTGGGACATAACAATCAGATCCGCCTGTTTTTCCCTGGCGAACTTGAGAATTTCCACAAATGGAACCCCTTCCCGGATATCGTACGTATAATCTTGAAAATCACCGATTTGAGAAAAGTAATGATACTCCATCTTTTTCTGAACTTCTTGAATGGCTTTTTCTATGGTTGCTTGATCTGGAACGATTCCTGGATGAAGAGAGGTGAGGTCCAGAGCATGAAAAATATGCAAAGAGCTTTTCAGCTCCCTGGCCGTTTGCAGGGCAAATTGAAAAGCCTCTTCTGAATGTTTGGAAAAATCGACGCCGACAACTATATTGGCAAAGTAGTTCCAGCAGGTCATGCATGGCCGGTTGACGATCAAGACCGGACATTTGGCTGCCTTGCTTACTTTGCGCAAGGTATTGCCCACAATGGCTCTGTACTTGGAGATGGCGATGTCCTCATCGCTGGTATGAGCGCCCAGAATGATGCAGTCTGCTTCAATTTTTCGGGCCATGCGCAGGATTTCACGGGAAGGAATGCCGGCAGTGACCCGAAAATTGCATTTATCATACACTTCCAGTTGTTTTTCATGCTTATGCCGCAACTCTTCCAATACCCATTCCGTATAGTCGGGACTGAGCTCTTCCAGTTCTCCTGAGCGGTAGTCACGCACCCCTCGACTGAATCCATGGGTGGGAATGCCGATAACATGAAAGACCGTTAATTCGGCCTCGTGCACCCGGGCCAGATCAAAGGCCACCTTTGCAGCGTTGTCACAGGCTGGCGAGGCGCTGGTGGCAAAAAGAATATTCTGAAACATAGCCCATCTCCTTGGTTCCACCCCGGAGGGAAAGATGACCCCGGATCTTCGGGACCACTCGCATAACCATAAACATACCTTTTAGGTAGGCTTTAAGCAAAGAACGTACCCTTCATCAACAATCAATCGGGCTGAATACTTTACGAGAGCAGATCGTTTATGGTTTTCAGCAAGGCATCCTTATCCACAGGTTTGTCGAAAAAAACATCAGGACTGAAGTATTCATTATCTCTGTCTTTATCAAAGCTCACCCCCAGCTCATCCTTTAACCCTGAAATACCTATAATGGGGGTTTTTTTCAGTTTGGGGTCATTGCGCACGAACTTGCAGACATCAAAGCCGGAATACAAAGACTCCATCATTACATCGAGCAAAATTATATCCGGCATGTGACTGGCAATAGTGTCAATACCCGTCTTTCCATCTGCAGCGGTCAAGACAGTGAACCCCTGTCTGACCAAAAACGTCTTCATGGTGAATAAATAATCCTGATTATCATCAATGACCATGATTTTTACATTTTCTTTGTTCATATCTTCATTCTCCCCTATCTCATAAAAGCGTTGAGCTGCAGTGGAAATATGATACGAAACAGGCTTCCTCTGCCAGGCTTGGTCAAAACTTCAATTTTCCCATGGTGATTTTTCACTATCTTTTCCACCACCATCAACCCCAGTCCTGTACCCGTGTGTCCTTTTGTAGAGTAAAATTCTTTGAAAATGTTTTCCTGTGTACTGTGATCCATCCCACTTGCATTATCTTCAATCTCAAACATGAAATGATAGTCATCATAAAAATCGAGCTTGAGATGTACATGATGCTTCCGTTTTTGGGTGTCCTTTTGGCAAGCCTGCAATGCATTCCATGTCAAGTTGTTCAGCATGCGGGAGATACCGGTAGGGTCCATTTCCAGGGCTGGAATATCCGGGTTGACCTGCAGAAGCAGTTGAACCCCCATGGACTGGGCCTTGTCAGCATACAATTGACCGGTCTGGCGGGCCAGATCAGCTGGCAAAATTTCTTGCAGGGATGGCTTCCTGTCTTTGGCCGAGTCAAGGATGTTTTGAGTTATGCGGGTGATTTCGGTTACATTGCGCTTGACAATCTCCAGCCCATGCCAGGAAAGATCGTAATCCTGATCATTAAATCCCTCTTCCAAAACATACATTCCCCCGTGGAGACCTTCCAGGATGTTTTTGATATCATGTGAGAGCAGGGCAATGGACTGCCCCAGAGTTACCAGTTCCCGGTGAATGTTTTTTATGCTCCCTACATTGGCCAAGAGCTTAATAGAGGCCACAACGTCGCCGATCACATTAAACAACGGGGCGGAAAAGGCCAGCATTTCAACCACAGTGGCGTCCGGAAGATAGATCATTTCTTCTGAGACATGAAAGCCTTTGTCTTCAAATGTGTCCCGGACAGGACAATCAGGGCATTGATGTTGGACACCTTTAAGGATTGTATAACAGCATTTGCCAATCGCTCCTGGTCCAAAGTCTTTTTGAAAGCTGTGATTGGCGAATAGGATATTGAAATGTTTATCTTGAATCATTAAGTAGCAGGGAAGGGCATCAATAATGCTCTTAAAAGTCAAATCATGTAGTCCATTTTCCTCCGACATACTCATTGTGTGGACCATGTTATTCATCCATTACTTCTTTCGGATGAGAAGATTGATGCTCTTCAGGACTGCCAATGGTAATTACTTGGCAATTGGCATACTTTGATACATTGGCTGCTGTTTTAATATAAATAAGACGCTTTTTTTCATTTCGACCCGCGGTACCCATTATGATCATATCTACCTTGTTTTCATCTGCATATTGAATGATCTCAACATCTGGAGAACCGACCCGGACAATAAAACAGCAATCCTTGAGCTCCTGGCATGTATCCCGGTAGACTTTCTTCAGGGCTCCCAGCTCTTCCAGCCGACGCCGTTCATCTTTTTCCTGCGACTCCTTCTGGCATTCTTCTTTGCTTCTGGTTTCATCCATGCAGACCTTGCAAGGGTTTACAGAGCCGATAACGTTCATAATATGGAGTTTGGCGTTGTGTTTTTTGGCCTGATCATAGGCATGATCAAAAGCTGATTCTGCATCCTCAGAATAATCTGTACAGTATAAGATGTTATTGTAGGTGGGTCTATTCACGAGATGTTGCCCCCCGCGGGTGATAATGCACCAGGAGACGATCCACTCCTGTCAGATTTGCCTTTGCCAAAGCTGACAGGAATTTTGAAAATATGTGGACACGTTGGAGCGTAATTTGGAATTTTTATAGCTGGGAACAAAGTTCTCTGTCAATACCTCCTGAAAAAGTATGGAATTTTTATTTTTTATCTATAAAAACCAAACAGATATACTTTGAGGGGAACCCGGGGGAGCAGGGGGCAGGAAACATTCAGCTGTCTTTAGTAATTTAACAAGTCGTCAATCGCGATCGCTTTTTGCGCTTGAGCGCAAAAAATATGTCAGCTCTGCCGGAGCAAAGCTGACTTCACACAACCGCAAAGCAATCGTCATTCTCTTGTCATTGGCATGGGCTATGCCTACGGCCTGCAAGGTTTCCAACCCAAGCCCATCAGACCACGACAAGGGAGAGAAGCTATGTCCTCATCAGGGCTCACAGCCGATTTGCACGTTCACTCCAAGTATTCCAAACGCCCCTCACAGTGGATACTGCAAAAGATCGACTGTCCGGAATGTTTTTCCGATCCCATACGGATCTATGGCCTGGCCCAGGACCGGGGCATGGATCTGGTGACTATCACCGATCACAACTCCATTGACGGAGCCCTGGAAATCGCCCATCTGCCGGGGACCTTCATCAGCCAGGAAGTCACCACGTATTTCCCGTCTGACGGCTGCAAGATCCACGTCCTGACATTGGACATCGACCAGGAGCAGCATCGGGATATCCAGCAGCTGCGCCAGAATGTTTTCGATTTGGTCCCCTATCTGCGGGATCAGGGAATTGTGCACATCGTGGCCCATCCCTTTTACGACATGAACAACCGCCTCCATATCGAGCATTTTGAGCAGATGCTTCTGCTTTTTGATCTTTTTGAACTCAATGGATCCAGGGATGAGGTTCAAAATCAGATCCTGGGGCAGATACTTGCCGCTTTAACCAAAAAAGATATCGAGCTCCTGGCTGACAAGCACGGCCTGCAG